>JAAUOI010000087.1 GCA_012036375.1 Allobrachymonas sp.
CCCCTGAGCGCATGGTGCGCTCGAGCATGGCCGTCGTCGGGGAAGAGGCGAGCGAAGTAGAACGCGCGTTTGCAGCTTGGCTGCATAGAAGGGATCGGTGTTGCCAGCAGCTATTTGCTTTAACGCAGCCTGAGCCGATTTGGCAAAGAAATAGCCAAACACCAAGTGGCCGCAAATGCGCAAATAATCCACCGCCGCACCGCCCACTTCATCCGCATTTTGGAAAGCCTTGAAGCCGACTTCGGTGGTGAGCTTGGTGATTTTCTCACCCAAGAGCGCCACGGGCGTGATGAACTCGCTCATCTTCTCGTTCACGCCTTCTTCCTGAACGAGTGCGCCAACGAGCTTGCCGAATTTCTTCAAAGTTGCGCCATTGTTTTGCAGCACCTTGCGGCCGAGCAAGTCGAGGGATTGAATCGTGTTCGTGCCTTCGTAGATCATGTTGATGCGGTTGTCGCGCACGTACTGCTCCATGCCCCATTCTTTGATGAAGCCATGGCCGCCGAAGACTGCATGCAAGAGTTGGTGGCGATGTGGCCGTTGTCGGTGATGAAGGCTTTGACAATCGGCGTGAGCAGGGAGAGCATGTCGCCGCTGTCACTGCGCACTTGTTCATCAGGGTGGTAGTGCTCTTTGTCGAGCAACACCGCGCAATACATGGCCAAGGCGCGGCCGCCTTCGGCATAGGCTTTGGCTGTCAGCAGCATCTTGCGCACATCGGGATGCACGAGGATGCTGTCAGCTGGCTTGTCTTTCATCTTCGGGCCCGACAAGCTGCGCATTTGGATGCGGTCTTTGGCATAGGCCAGGGCGTTTTGATACGCCACTTCCGTCAGGCCAAGCGATTGATTGCCCACGCCCAAACGCGCCGCATTCATCATCACAAACATGCCTTGCATGCCTTTGTTGGGCTCGCCCACCATGGTGCCAATCGCGCCATCGAGCACCATTTGGCAGGTGGAATTACCGTGAATGCCCATTTTGTGTTCGATACCGCCGCAGTAGATGCCGTTACGATCACCAATACTGCCGTCTTTCTTCACATGGAATTTCGGCACGATGAACAGGCTCACGCCCTTGATGCCTGCCGGCGCATCGGTCAAGCGAGCCAGCACCAAGTGAATGATGTTACCGGCCATGTCGTGCTCGCCAGCGCTGATGAAGATTTTGTTGCCGGTGATTTTGTAGGTGCCATCGGGCAAGGCTTCTGCCTTGGTGCGCATCAGGCCAAGATCGGTGCCGCAATGGGGCTCGGTCAGGCACATGGTGCCCGTCCACTCGCCGCTGGTGAGTTTGGTGAGGTAAGTTTGCTTTTTGTTCTTCGGTGCCGTGGGCGTGCAAAGCGGGCGTGTGCGCCATGCGTGAGGCCGGGGGTACATGGTCCATGCTTTGGTTGGCGCTGTTGAGCATTTCATAGAAGCACTGGTTGACCACGAGTGGCAAGCCTTGGCCGCCGTAGGTTGGGTCACCCGAGAGCGCAGGCCAGCCGCCTTCGACGTATTTGTCATAGGCTTCTTTGAAGCCCTTTGGAGTGGTCACGGCATGCGTGGTTTTATCGAGCTTGCAGCCTTCTTGATCGCCGCTGATATTGAGCGGAAAAGCCACTTCGCTGGCGAATTTGCCGCCTTCTTCGAGCACGGCATTGATCGTGTCTTGATCAACTTCGTTGTATTTCGGAATTGCGGCGAGCTCGTCTTTGACATTGAGAATTTCGTTCATGACGAATTGCATGTCGCGGATGGGAGGCGTGTAAGTAGGCATGATGAGTTCCTTTTGAGAAAATGAAAAGATAGATGGTTACTATTTATTGAATAGCATTCGGCGCATATTTCTTGCCGGCTAAAGGCTGTTTTGGCTCAAAATTTTGCATGGCATAACGCAACAATGTGTTGTTAAAGCCCAGCACAGCCCGGTCAATCGAGCCGGGCGTTTTAAGGAAGCGCGCTTCGTAGTGCAGCGCCAAAATGAGACCGTGGATTTCAAACAAAATTTGATCTGGATCAGCATCCGCCTGTAGCTGCGCAAGCTCTTGCGCTTGCACCACAGCACGGCGCATTGCAGCAAGCCAAGTATTCACTGATGAGGCAATCGCATCGCGCACGGAGCCTGGTCGGTCATCGAACTCGACAGCGCCACTGATATAAAGGCAGCCTGAATCTATTTCCACCGAAGTGCGCTTCATCCAGTTGGCAAACAGCGCCTGCAAACGCGGTAAGCCACGCTGGGCTTGCAGGGCGGGGTAGAACACCTCTTGCTCAAATCGGGTGTGATACTCGCGCACCACAGAAATCTGTAGCTCTTCGCGTGAGCCAAAGTGTGCAAACACCCCTGATTTGCTCATGCCTGCCACTTCGGCTAACGCGCCAATCGACAAGCCTTCGAGGCCAATCTGCGTGGCCAATCCCAAGGCCGCATCAATGATGACACCCTTGGTCTTTTCGCCTTTGAGCTGATTTTTCATGGCGCTCGCTCGCAATGGCACAACTTTCTGCGTTGTGGCAAAGTCGGTATCAGCTAGGGCTGAGTACATAGTGAAAATCCGAAATCTATAAAAAAGAACGATCGTTCTATTTTGCAGGAAATTTAGAATTTATGTGACTCGGAGGGGCTTTAGAGCCTCGTTTAGAGGGCTTGGACTAGAGGAGTTTATGGTTAACCCTAGTTTTGAGCGACTCATCGATGTAGCGCTGAAGATTGCAGCTGGGTGGCGACGTCTGCAATCCACACCTTCACTTCCCTTTCTAAATGCTTGTTGTTATTCAACTAATTTCTGATTTACTGTTTGAATTCACAAATCTAAACTGCATTTAAGCAGTTGATTTCATTGAAGTTTTTTACTTGTCGAAGCTTGGAAAGATAAAGAAATACTGATACAGTGGTGAAAAGTGCATAAATGTGGTTTTTGAGGGGAAATTCTCTCAAGGCGTATGTATTTTTGACCCTTCCAATCCGCACGCTCGCTTTCATGTTCACTGGTGCTTCCTCTCTCAGTCTTGATGCCAAAGGGCGCTTGGCTGTGCCCACGCGCCATCGCGACGAGCTGCTGGCCGCCTGCAACGGGCAATTAGTGATCACGCGCAATCATGAGGGCGGCCTCTTGATGTTCCCGCAAAAAGCTTGGGAAACCTTCAGCGCCAAGCTGCTTCATGTGCCCATGCATCAGCAATGGATGAAGCGTCTGTATATTGGCCATGCGCAGCCTGTGCAAATGGATGCCACGGGGCGCGTGTTGATTGCGCCTGAGCTGCGCGAAGCTGCGGATGTACAGATGGACATCAAGATGCTCGGCATGGTGGATTTCTTCGAGCTGTGGGATCCGGCGCGGCATCAGGCCAAAGAGGCGCTTGATCTGGCCAGAGCCGGATCGGCGCAAGGCTCTGAAGCCTTCAAGGATTTTGTATTCTGAAGGCGGCAAGGTGGAAACAGCGCAGCACACCACCGTCATGCTTCAGGAAGCAGTTCAATCCCTCCTCACAGCAGCCGACGGCCATTACATTGATGCAACCTTTGGCCGAGGCGGGCACACGCGCCTCTTGCTTTCGCGCTTGGCGCCGCAAGGCCGCGTGACGGCCTTCGATAAAGATCCGCAAGCGATTGCTGCTGCGGCTGAGATTGCCGATGGGCGTTTGTCGATCCGCCACGAGAGCTTCACTGGCTTGGCTGATCTGCCCACGGCCAGTGCGCAAGGCATCTTGATGGATTTGGGTGTGAGCAGCCCGCAGATTGATCAGGCTGAGCGCGGCTTTTCTTTCATGCGCGATGGCCCACTCGATATGCGCATGGACAGCACACGCGGCATCACAGTGGCCGAGTGGCTCGCGCAGGTAGATGAAAAAGACATTGAAGCAGTGATCAAGGAGTTGGGCGAAGAGCGCTTTGCGCGGCAAATTGCCAAAGCGATTGTGGCCAAAGTCAAGGCAGGCCAAGCGCCGCAGCGCACATTGGAGCTGGCCGGTTTGATTGCCAGCGTGGTGCGCACGCGCGAAGGCGGCCAGCATCCGGCCACGCGCAGCTTTCAAGCCTTGCGCATTTATATCAACCGCGAGCTAGATGATTTGAAAGTTGCGCTGCAAGAGGCGCTTCGTGTGCTGGCAGCGGGCGGGCGCTTGGTGGTGATTTCATTTCACAGTCTGGAAGACCGCATCGTCAAACAGTTCATCGCGGAGCATGCGCGAGAAAAAGTCGATAGAAATGATCCAAATTGGCAGTTCGCCGGCATGAAATATGCGCCAAGTGCTATGAAATTAGTAGCGATTGAAAGACTCAAGCCTTCCAATGAAGAGGTCGCTGCCAATCCACGCTCACGCAGCGCTATTCTTAGAGTGGCGCAGCGCACCGAGGTGACGGTATGATGCGCCTCAATAGCGTGCTGTTGCTGGCGGTGATTGCCAGCGCGATGTATTTGGTGCAGGTGCAGTACCAATCGCGGCGCTTGTTTGTGGAGGTAGAAAAAGCGCAGTCGCTCTCACGCAAGCTAGAGATTGAGCGCGAGCGGCTGGAGGTGGATAAGCGCTCGCAGGCCACGCCGCTGCGCATCGAAAAAATCGCCAAAGAAAAACTGCAAATGCGATCAGCCACGCCGGCGGTGACGCAGTATGTGAAATTGCCGCCTGAGTTGGCGCAAGATCAGGCTGCATCGCCAGTTGGCGCAGCAAGCCAGCAAAAGGTCAGTCCATGAGCTGGCAGAACTATTCTCAAGGCACCAAAAGCGTGGCCTATTCAGGCAGCGCCAGCCCGCTCTTGGCCAGCAAGACACCTGTGTGGCGTAGCAAGATGGTCGTGGCGGCGATTGCACTGGCATTTGTAGGTCTTGCGGGGCGCGCAGCCTATGTGCAGGTGATCAACAATGATTTTTTCATTCGCCAAGGTGAGGTGCGCTTCTCTCGCACTCTGGAACTGCCTGCCAGTCGAGGGCGCATTTTGGATCGCAATGGATTGATTTTGGCTTCCAGCGTGCCTGCGCCCAGTGTGTGGGCGATTCCCGAAGACGTGGAGCAAGACAAGGTCAAGCTCGCGCAATTGGCCAAGTTACTTGAAATGCCTTTGCCCGAGCTGCGCAAAAAGCTCGATGAAGACAAAACCTTCGTTTGGCTACGCCGGCAAATTGATGAGCCTGTGGCGCAGCAAATTTCGGCATTGGGCGTCAAGGGCATTTACACCCGCAAAGAATACCGCCGCCAATACCCTGAAGGCGAAGCGGCGGCGCATGTGGTGGGCTTTACCAACACGGATGAAAAAGGCCAAGAAGGCGTGGAGTTGGCCTTCAACAGCCAACTCGGTGGCAAGAGCGGTACGCGCCGCGTGATCAAGGATCGCTTGGGCCGCGTGGTGGAGGATGTGGGCGATACGCTGGCGCCTGTCGATGGCAAAGACATTCAACTCTCAATCGACAGCAAGGTGCAATTTTTTGCTTACCAAAAGCTGCGCGATGCCGTGACGCAGCACAAAGCCAAAGCGGGCAGTGTGGTGGTGCTGGATGTGCAAACGGGCGAGGTGTTGGCGCTGGCCAATTACCCGAGCTACTTGCCCGATAAGCGTGCCCAGATTACGCCTGCGCAAATGCGCAACCGCGCATTGACTGACACTTTCGAGCCTGGCTCGACCATGAAGCCCTTCATTGCTGCGCTGGCCTTGGAGAAAAAATGGGTAACGCCTGAGACGCGCATCGAAACTGCGCCAGGGCGCATCACGATTGCGGGCGCAACGATCACTGATGCGCATCCGCATGGCGTGCTCAATGTGAATGAAATCATTCAAAAGTCGAGCAACGTGGGTACGGTGAAAATGGCCATGCGAGCCGAGCCGCGCGAGATGTGGGAGTTTTACACGCAAGCGGGTTTTGGCCAGAAGCCGCAGTTGCCTTTCCCCGGTGTGGTGAGCGGCAAACTGCGTGCCTACAAAACTTGGCGGCCGATTGAGCAGGCCACCATGAGCTATGGCTATGGTTTGTCGGCTTCTCTGTTTCAATTGGCGCGTTCGTACAGCGTATTTGCACGCGATGGCGAATTGATTCCTGTGACACTCACGAAAACCGATGAGGTGATTGGTGGCCAACGCATCATGTCTGAGAAAAATGCGCATGCAGTACGCAAGATGCTGCAAATGGCCACAGCGCAAGGCGGCACAGCGCCTCAGGCTCAAACTATGGGCTATTCAGTAGGCGGCAAAACCGGCACAGCGCGTAAGCAAGAAGGTAAGGGCTATTCGGATAAAAAATACCGCGCTTGGTTCGTAGGCCTCGCGCCGGTGGACAAGCCGCGTGTGGTGGTGGCGGTGATGGTGGATGAACCGAGTAATGGCAAGTTTTATGGCGGCGAAGTGGCTGCGCCTGTGTTCTCCGAAACAGTCGCGCAAACGCTGCGCATGCTGGGTGTGCAGCCCGATATGTCGATCAAGCCGCAAATCGTGATCCGTGCGGAAGAGGAGTCGTTTTAATGCGACATTCTTTGCGACAGCTCTTCAATCCTATCGAGGCGGCTACTTGGCTGCAAAGCCAAGTGCAGCAAGGCAGCTTGCATACGGACAGTCGCAAGATCAAATCAGGTGACGGTTTCATCGCTTGGCCAGGCGCTGCTAGCGATGGGCGGCAGTATGTGGCATCGTCTCTGAACGCTGGCGCTCAGGCTTGTTTGGTGGAGCAAAGTGGTGCTGAGAGTTTTGGTTTTGCTGATGAGCGCATCGCTTCGTACAGTGGCCTTAAAGCAGACAGTGGTCGAATTGCGGCTGAATACTATGGTCATCCGTCGCAGCACATGGATGTTGTGGCGGTGACTGGCACGAACGGTAAAACCTCCACAGCATGGTGGATCGCGCAAGCTCTCAATGCATTGAAGTCTCAGCGATCACTATCAAATCATGAGCACTTTGCGCAGTATTCATGCGGGCTAGTTGGCACTTTGGGCATTGGAACGCCAGGTGCGATGCAACTGACGGGACTCACCACACCAGACCCGGTGATGCTGCAAGCCGCTTTGCATCAGATGCGTTCTCAAGGCGCAAGCGCTTGTGCGATGGAAGCTTCCAGCATTGGTTTGGCCGAGCATCGCATGGCAGGCGTTCAGATCAAGGTTGCGATTTTTACGAATTTCACGCAAGACCATTTGGATTACCACGGCAGCATGGATGCTTATTGGGAGGCCAAGCGCAGCTTGTTTGAATGGGCGGGTCTTGAATCGGCTGTGATCAACGTGGACGACCCGAAAGGCCAAGAGCTGGTGCAACTGGCCAAACAGCGTGGCCTTCGTCTCGTGACGACTTCGCAGCACCGGCAAGATGCCATGCTGTTAGCGAACAACATGCGGTTTGATGCGCAGGGCATGTTGTTTGATTTGCATGAAAGCGATGACGTACAAACTGTACGTTGCCCGAGTATTGGCGGCTACAACATTGCCAATGCATTGGGTGTAATTGGCGCGATGCAGTGCTTGGGCATAACGACTATGCATGCCATCCAAGCATTGGCGCAATGCATGGCTGTGCCTGGGCGGATGGAAATGCTTGGTGCATCGAATGAGCCTTTGCTGGTTGTGGATTACGCGCACACGCCTGATGCGCTCACGCAAGCGATTCATGCATTGCGGCCAATCACCGCAGCACGTGGCGGGCAGTTGTGGTGCGTGTTTGGCTGCGGCGGCAATCGCGATGCAAGCAAGCGCCCGCTCATGGGGCGGGCTGCGATGGCGGCTGACAAACTGGTGGTGACGAGTGACAACCCTCGCAATGAAGCGCCCGAAGCCATTGCCGCGCAAGTCATGCAGGGTATTGCAGCCTCGCAAACTGCAGTTTTGCATTTGCAGCGCGCCGAGGCGATTGCGTTGGCCGTGGAGAAAGCACAAGCCCAAGATGTGATTTTAGTGGCGGGCAAAGGGCATGAAGACTATCAGGAGATCGCTGGCGTGAAACATCCTTTTTCTGATGTGGCGCAAGCCCGAGCTGCTCTGAAGCAGAGAAAGCAGGTGATGGCATGAATACATCACCCATGATGAGTTTGCGCCAAGCAGCGGATTTACTGGCTTCGCGCGGCATAGCCTGTACGCTGGTTGGCGATGAGCAAGCCATGATCCATCGCGTTCATACTGACACGCGAACGCTAACCTCGGGCGATTTGTTTGTGGCCTTGGCAGGCGAACGATTTGACGCGCATGATTTTCTGCCGCAGGCCAAGGCTGCTGGCGCAGTGGCCGCGATTGCGCAGCGCGCTTAAGTGAAGCTGAGTTGAACGGCTTGATCGTGCAAGACACCAAGCGAGCTTTGGGCGAATTGGCAGGTGCTTGGCGGGCGCAGTTTGATTTGCCCGTGATTGCGGTGACAGGCAGCAATGGCAAAACGACCGTGACGCAAATGATTGCCAGTATCTTGCGCTGCGCAAGCCCGGAGCACAGCTTGGCCACGCAAGGTAATTTGAACAACGACATTGGCGTGCCACTCACCTTACTGCGCTTGCGGACTTCGCATCAGCTCGCCGTGATTGAGTTGGGCATGAACCATCCGGGCGAAATCGCCTATTTGGCCGCTTTGACACAGCCCACAGTGGCCGTGGTCAACAATGCGCAGCGTGAGCATCAAGAGTTCATGCACACGGTGGAAGCGGTGGCTGAGGAAAACGGTCAAGTGATTCTTGCTTTGCCACAGAACGGTGTGGCGGTTTTTCCCTCGGATGACGCCTATTGTTCGCTCTGGAAGCGCATGGCGGGCGAGCGTGAAGTGTTGACATTCTCCAACGGCTCAATCGCAGGCGATGTGACGGCGCAATGCGAATGGCAGGATGCTGCTTGGCGCGTGCGATTAGCAACGCCGCTGGGCGCGGCCACTTGCCGCTTGCGCATCGCCGGACGCCATAACGTAAAAAATGCCTTAGCGGCCACTTGTGCCGCTTTGGGGGCAGGCGTATCGCTGGATTTAATTGCGCAAGGCTTGGAATCTTTTGAAGCAGTCAAAGGCCGTTCACGCGCCTTGCAAGTGAAGGTCGCGGGGCGCTTGTTGCATTTGATTGACGACACCTATAACGCCAACCCCGATTCAGTGCGTGCTGCAATTGAAGTACTGTCTGAATTGCCTGCACCCCATTTGCTTATTTTGGGCGATATGGGCGAGGTGGGCGATCAAGGGCCAGAATTTCACGGCGAGGTGGCGGAATACGCAGCCGAACGTGGCATTGAGATGCTGATGTGCACAGGCGATTTGATGCGTTATGGCGCAGCTGTGTTTCCTGGCGCACGGCATTTTGGTGGCATAGAAGCTTTACAGCAGGCCGCTTTGGCAGATCTATCACACTACCGTAGCGTGCTGGTTAAAGGCTCACGTTTCATGAAGATGGAGCGTGTGGTTCAAGTGATTGAGCAATCGCAAACGACGACATTACTACAAGAGAAAGAGGCTGCACATGCCGCTTAAAAATAACAAGGAGAAGCCTCATGTTGCTTAGTCTCGCGGGATGGCTGCAAAGCTTATCGCCTGAATTTGGTTTTTTTCGGGTGTTTCAATACCTGACGTTTCGCGCCGTGATGGCGGCGATGACGGCTTTGCTCATTGGCTTATTTGCCGGCCCATGGGTGATTCGCTATTTGGCTTCACTCAAGATTGGCCAGCCGATTCGAGAGTATGCGATGCAAAGCCATTTGAGTAAGAGCGGCACGCCCACCATGGGCGGCGTGTTGATTTTGTTGTCGATTTGCGATTTCAACTCTGCTTTGGTTTGATTGGTCTAATCGCTTTTGTGTGGATCGTGATGATCGTGACGCTTGGCTTTGGTGCAATTGGCTGGGTGGAT
>JAAUOI010000088.1 GCA_012036375.1 Allobrachymonas sp.
TGCCATAGGCAGAAGCCAGCGGCAGCGGCGAGAAAGAGGGGTTGATGCCCATGAGTACGCGGTTGAGTCCCATGTCGGTGAAAACACCAGACTGCGCATTGATCACGGTTTCAAACGCACGCCAGTCACGGCGTAGCGCATCATTTGAGGCGAACCCCGGAATCGATAAGGTAATGAGTTCGGGGCGTTGCTGACGCAAAGCCGCCAGGTCAATTCCCAAACGCGCCATCACGCCCGGCCGAAAATTTTCCACAACGATGTCGGCCTCTTCAATGAGCGCCAGTGCTTGCTCTAATCCCTGTGCAGTCTTTAGGTCAATACTAACTATCAACTTGTTGCGGTTGAGCGTGGCATTTGCCGGGCTATTCCATAAGGGACCGCTAGGCGGATCAATATGAATGACCGTAGCCCCGAGATCCGCCAAAATCATGGCGACCGCTGGGCCAGCAATGTACTGACCAAAATCGACGACCTTGACATCGCGCAGGGGAAGAGAAGATGGATCAGAAGCAGACATGGTGGTAGATCAGAATCAATCAACGAAAAGCATCGTGGGGATAGCGGTTAAAAAAACAGACCCTAAGCCATCGATAACACGTCGATAACCTAGGGTCTGCGAGTCAATCTCAGCGCCTTGCGAGCTGAGGTGCAATCAAATGTCGATCATGGTCAAGATGCGCAAAGTCTTGTTTGAGCCAGCGAATCAGCGACCACGTCAAGATGAACAACACGGGAATCAAAGGCAGAGCCACAATAATGGTCGAGGTCTGCACCGGCTTGAGGCCACCGATCTGGATCAGGAATGCGCCGACACCTGCAAGGATGAGTGCCCAAGTGATGCGCAGCATCCGCGTTGGTTCTTGGTAGCCAGTCAACTCTTTGGAGGTCACAGAAGCCAACACGTAGGCCGCGCTATCCAAAGTTGTAGCCAAAAAGATGAAGCACAGCAAAATGAAAACAGCCGTCACCAAGCCACTCATCGGCAGCGTCTGCAAAATTGCCTCAATCGTCGCTGGGATACCGCCACTGCCGTTCAATATGGCGGCGACATCAAGTTTGCCAGTGAGTTGTAAGTCCAAGGCATAGCCACCCCAAACTGCGAAAAACACCCAGCAACCCAGCGAGCCCCACACCAACTCAGCAACAATCAACTCGCGAATGGTGCGACCGCGCGAAATACGCGCAACAAACAGCCCCATCATCGGTGCATAGGCAATCCACCAAGCCCAATAAAACACCGTCCAGTCTTTGAAGAAGCTGCTTTTACCAACGGGATCGGTCCAAGTGCTCATGGCAACAAAGTTCGAGGCCATTTGACCAAGGCTGTTGCTCCAGCCGTCCACAATAAACTGCGAAGGCCCAACCAAGAAAGTAAACATCAGCATCGCCAAAGCCATGATGACATTGATATCAGACAAAATCTTGATGCCCTTGGCCAGTCCAAACCATACGCTAGCACCAAACATCAAAGTCCAAATGGCTAGCATGCCCATATCCAGAAGAAATGAGGTCTGAATACCAAACAATCCACTCGCCAGTTTGGAGACCAGCGGTACAGCCAAGCCCAGCGAAGTGGCTACACCGCCCACAATGCCAAACACCACCACAGCATCGAGCAAGACACCAGCCCAGCCATCAGAGTGTTTACCCAAAATGCCGCGAGCTGCCACTGAAAGGCGAGCGCCGCTTTGCTTGCGCACATACATCGAGTAGGCAATGGGTACAGCAGGCAGGCAGTAAAACGCCCACGGTGTGATGCCCCAATGAAATTGCCCGTAGGTCAGACCCCATTCGGCAGCGGCCTGACTTTTTGCGGCCACCCCAAACGGAGGGCCCGTGTAGTAGTAAATAGGCTCGACCCATGCCCAGTTGACGATGGCAATTCCAATGCCACCGCAAAAGATCATGGCGATCCAGCTGAAATAAGAAAATTCAGGTGTGTCATCCGGACCGCCCAAGCGCACATTGCCATAACGGCTGAAGGCCAAGCCCAGCAAGAATATGACGGCGGCCAGTCCACCCGCCAGATACAACCAGCCAAATTTGCCGGTACTGAACGAGAACGCAGCCGAAATCATGGCTGAACTCGATTTGGGGAATAAAAGCAGAGGCCCTATCACCCCCACAAGAAGTATCATCGAAAGGCCAAATACGCGCCAATCGATGCGATCTCCGCCAGTGTTCATACTTGACATGTTTGTCTCCTAGTATTTTCTTACTTACAAATATCGCGTTTGCGCATCTCTGGCCTGAAGGACGGACTTCCCTCAGGCAAAAAATGTGCTCCCGCGCCGTTCATCGCCCAGACCGCTATCGCAGCGGCGGTCTAGGAGGCTGCCCGCTTTATCCAGCGAGCCGCTTTCTCTGCAATCATGAGTGTGGGTGAATTGGTATTGCCGCTGGTAATCGTCGGCATCACGCTGGCATCGACGACGCGCAGCCCATGAACCCCACGCACTTGTAAATAAGGATCGACGACGGCTGTATCGTCATCAGCACGTCCCATCTTGGCTGTACCCACGGGATGGAAAATGGTGTTGGCAATGTCGCCAGCCAAACGCGCCAGGGCCTCATCCGATTGAAACTCCACGCCTGGCTTCCACTCTTGTGGCTGGTATTTGCGCAGTGCGGGCTGGTTCACGATCTCGCGCACTTGGCGCAAGCTTTGCGCAGCGACCAATCGATCTTCATCAGTTTGCAGGTAATTGGGTGCAATGGCTGGCGCATCAGAGTATGTGTTACTCACGATGCTGACTGTGCCGCGACTGCTGGGATTGAGATTGCAGACGCTGGCGGTAAACGCCGGGAAGGGATGCAAATCTTCGCCGAAAGCATCCAAGCTTAGAGGCTGGACGTGGTATTGCAAATTGGCATAAGGCTGCAAGGGATGCGATTTCGTAAAAGCGCCCAACTGACTGGGCGACATACTCATCGGGCCTGAGCGCTTGAGCAAATATTCCAAACCAATACTGGCTTTGCCCCACAAGCTGTTGGCCAGTGTATTGAGCGTGGTGACACCCTGAACCTTGAACACCGCACGAATTTGCAAATGATCTTGGAGGTTTTGACCCACCGCAGGCAGATCTTTCACCACCTTAATGCCCAGAGCATTCAAATGCTTTCCCGAGCCAATGCCTGAGAGCTGAAGGATTTGCGGCGAACCAATGGCTCCTGCACTCAGTATCACTTCTGCGCGAGCCCGCAAGCTCAAGCGCTCACCTGCGCGTATCACCGAAGCACCCGTGCAGCGAGGTGTGCCCTGCTGGTTAGAAAATTCCAGCTTTTCCACATGGGCTTGCGTCCAAACCGTGAGGTTGGGGCGCTTGCTCACGGGGCGCAGAAAGGCTTTGGAGGCATTCCAGCGCCAGCCCGATTTTTGATTGACCTCAAAGTAACCGACGCCTGCGTTATCGCCCGTGTTGAAGTCATCAATGCGCTTGACTCCCGCCTGAACAGCAGCTTCAGAAAAAGCCTCCAACACATCCCACTGCAAGCGTTGTTTCTCTATGCGCCACTCACCGCCTCCGCCGTGAAGTGCGCGAAAAGCCTCGTTGGCATCCCCTGCGGCATCCATCCGGTAGTGGTCTTCATGGGCGCGAAAATCGGGTAAGGAATGCTGCCAATCCCAATCGGATTCACCGGTGGCTTTTGCCCAAGCATCGTAGTCGCGCGCTTGGCCTCGCATGTAGATCATGCCGTTGATGCTGGAGCAGCCGCCCAAGGTTTTGCCCCGCGGATAACGCAGGCGTCTGCCGTTCAGGCCAGGCTCTGCCTCTGTTTGATAGAGCCAATCTGTGCGTGGATTGCCGATGCAGTACAAATATCCCACAGGGATATGAATCCAGTGATAGTTGTCTTTTTTGCCCGCTTCAAGCAGCAACACTGTTTTGTCGGGATTGGCGCTCAAGCGATTGGCCAAGAGGCAGCCCGCAGTACCTGCGCCAACGATGATGTAGTCGTACTCCAATGCATTCATGGCAAGGACTTCTGCTCAACGGGCAACGGGCATCGTGAACTCAGCGCCTTTTGCAATGCTGTCCGGCCAGCGTTGCATCACAGATTTTTGCTTGGTATAAAAGCGCACACCCTCCTCACCATAAGCATGCGTATCGCCAAACAGCGAGCGCTTCCAGCCGCCAAAGCCATGCCATGCCATGGGCACGGGGATGGGCACATTGATGCCCACCATGCCTACCTGAATGCGACGCGCAAATTCTCGTGCGATACCGCCATCACGGGTGAAACAGCAAGTGCCATTGGCAAATTCATGGGCGTTCACAAGATTCACACTCTCTGCAAAATCTTTCACACGAACGCACGAGAGTACCGGGCCAAAGATTTCTTCTTTGTATATTTTGTGCTGCGGCTGCACATGATCAAACAGTGTGCCGCCCAGCCAGAAACCGCTTTCGCATCCGTTTTCTGTATTCTTGAAACCCGACCATCGACCAAGAGCTTTGCACCTTCTTGCTCGCCGACACCGATATAGCCTGTGATGCGATCATGCGCGATCTGGGTGACGATCGGGCCCATTTCTGCATCGAGGTGCACGCCGTTTTTGATCTTCAATGCTTTGGTGCGCTCCACCAGCATGGGCATGATGCGATCTCCCACATCGCCCACCAGCACCGCAACCGAGATAGCCATGCAACGCTCGCCGGCCGAGCCATAGGCTGCGCCGATCAAGGCATCGACGGTCTTTTCTAAATCTGCATCCGGCATCACCACCATATGATTCTTCGCGCCGCCCAGCGCTTGCACGCGCTTGCCGTGATGCGCACCCGTCTCGTAGATGTAATTGGCAATCGGCGTGGAGCCGACGAAACTCACAGCCTTCACATTCGGATGAACCAAAAGCGCATCTACCGTCTCTTTGCCGCCCTGCACCACGTTAAACACGCCATCGGGTAGCCCCGCTTTTTTAAGCAACTCTGCCATGAAGAGCGAAGGAGAAGGATCAATTGGGCTGGGCTTCAAAATAAAGCAATTGCCCGCTGCGATGGCCACCGGGAACATCCACATCGGCACCATCACGGGAAAATTAAACGGCGTGATGCCTGCGACCACTCCAAGCGGCTGGCGCATCGTCCAGTTGTCAATGCCCGTGCCTACTTGTTCCGTGTAATCGCCTTTGAGCAGTTGCGTGATGCCAGTAGCAAATTCCACAATTTCAATGCCGCGCGTGACTTCGCCTTGCGAATCTGTGAACACCTTGCCGTGCTCGGCAGTGATCAAACGAGCCAAGTCATCGCGATGTGCATTGAGTAGTTCCAAAAATTTGAACATCACGCGCGCGCGCTTGAGTGGCGGCGCATCGCCCCACGCAGGAAATGCCGCCTGCGCCGAGGCCACGGCTTGATCCACCTCGGCGCTACCGCCCATGGCAACCTGAGCGGTCACTGCACCCGTGGCGGGGTTGGTCACGTTCTGATGGCCTGCGGAGCTACCCGCTTGGATTTGTCCGTTCCAGTAATGATTGATATTTGAAATACTCATTGATAGCTCCAATAATGGGCGAATTGTCATCAGCAAAAATTGCCTCGTCCAATGAAATTTTGAATTTAATATATAAAATATATTTATGAATGAACCAGATACTCTGGGCCTCAAAGCCTTCTGCGCGATCGCCCGAGAAGGCACGGTTTCGCAGGCCGCTACTGCTTTGCACCTGACACAGCCGGCTGTGAGTTTGCAGCTCAAGGCCTTACAAGAACGGCTGGGATTGCAGTTGTTTGCTCGCTCAGGGCGAGGCTTGGCGCTCACGCGCGATGGCGCTGCATTGTTGCCACAGGCGCAAAAGGCTTTAGCGGGTTTACAGGAGTTTGGTCAAGCTGCACTGGCTTTGCGAGCAACGGTGCGCGGGCGGCTGCGCATCGGAACGATTCTCGATCCTGAGTTCACACGGCTTGGTGCGTTTTTAAAGCAGCTGGTGGAATCTGCGCCGCATATCGAGACGGAGCTATCGCAGCATATGAGTGGCGATGTACTCGCACGTGTGCAACAGCAGCAATTGGATGTGGGGTTTTATTTGGCCATGCCGGCGGAATTGGCGCGATTAAGGGGTGATGTTCGGGCAGGCGCAACAACACCTCAAACAGTCTCCGCACCCTATGTTTTTAAACAAAATACGGCATTGGCCGGCATAGAATATGCGCCAAATGCTATCAATTTAATAGTAAAAGAGTTGGCTGATTTCAACTACCGGGTGCTCGCGCCTCCAGGCTGGGGCTCACGAGTAGGGGGCAAAGATTGGGCAGCGCTGGCCAGCCTGCCTTGGATTATCACGCCACCTGTTTCAGCGCATCATCGCTTGCTGCAATCGGTCATGCAACCGCTGGGTCTGCAGCCCAAACGTGCCGCCTTGGTCGATCAGGAGGCGTCGATGTTGGATTTGGTGCGTTCGGGCGTGGGTTTGTCCCTGGTGCGTGAATCAATTGCGTTACGTGAAGTGCATTCGCGTGGCCTGGTGGTGGCCGACCGTGTGACTTTGCCATGTTGCTTGTGTTTTATTTATGCCGCTGCGTCACGCGACTTGGCGGCGATTGTTGCGGCTCAACGGGCTTTGGACAAAGTGTGGGCTTGATTTGATCAAGCGGGCTTGATCGCAGAACCCTCCAACATTACTTTGCTGCCCACCATCGGTGCAGTGCTCTGTTCAACTGTGCGGCTGGTGCCGTCTTGCATGCGAACCCGCACGGAGTAAGCCGTGGTCTTCTTCATGTTTTTCTCAATTGTGTTACCCGCCCAACCACCGCCGACCGCACCGAGTACAGTGGCGGCTGCGCGGCCGTTGCCTTTGCCCACTTGATTGCCTAGCAAGCCGCCTACCACCGCACCGCCCACCACACCTACGCCCGAGGCTTGACCTTGGCGAGTAACAGCGGTGACGGCTTCCACAGTGCCACAGTTGGCACAGGTAAAGGCGGGCGCGTTGGATGGCTCATCTGACGTCGCCGGCGCTTGGGCTGATCTCCTTGCAATGGCCTCTGCTGATGTTGGGGTAACTTGAGCAGACGCTTTGCTGGGTGCTGTGGCTGGGCTTGCTGCGACAGATTTCTTAGCAGGCATCGCATGAGACGCGGTGACCGACGATGCATCTTTCGATTCGGCAAGCATGGCTTGCGCTGCTGTGAGCGGCACAATGCTCGCCGCTGCGCTAGGTTGCTGGCGAATCAGCGTGCCGCCGATAGCCAACATACACACAGCTAGGCATGCAATCGCCATCCACAGCGCCTTCAATGGCGGCGCAAAGTCTCCTTTGATAGGTGGTATGGAAGAAATCATTGGCGATGAGAGCGAAGTCGATGCGTTCATAGAGACCTTTCTATATCCAGCACGCGCCGAAATGTGTGGCGCGTGTGAGCATTGAACGCGCAGCCAAGGGTGATTGCTTACCCCAAATCGGTAAAAAAGAATCTCAGTTGTGAGAGGCGTAAGCTATGGAACAAACGAGCTTAGTGCCCGGCAAAATCCACGAGGGTAAACAGTGGCAAGCCGGTCGCTTTCAATTTGGCCGAGCCTTTAAGCTTAGGCAAATCCACAATTGCAGCGCCTTCCATCACGGTCGCGCCGAGTTTCTCCAACAGTTTTTTACCGGCCATCATGGTGCCGCCGGTCGCAATCAAATCATCAATCAGTAACACACGTTGGCCACTTTGCACGGCATCCGTATGCAGCTGCACTGTAGCGCTGCCGTATTCCAGCTCGTAAGTTTCTTCCACCGTGGTAAACGGTAGCTTGCCCTTTTTACGGATCGGCACAAACCCCAAACCCAGCTCATAGGCAACAACAGAGCCCAAAATAAAACCGCGTGCATCTAGCCCCGCTACCACATCAGGGCGCATGCCTTGCTCCATGTAGCGGTGCACAAAGGCATCAATCAACACGCGAAATACGCGTGGGTTTTGCAAGAGAGGCGTGATGTCGCGAAATTGCACACCAGCCTCTGGCCAATTGGGCACAGTGCGGATGTGGCTTCGCAAGAAATCGGCAAGCGCGTGGCTGAGTTGACTCATACAGGTTTGGACCGGGTTTTAACAAGGTGACAGCAACAGCAAACAGTGATCAAACAAACTGCCCAACCAAAATCGCTTCGCGCATGCGCACCGCGAGTACAGCGGCCAAGCCTTTGGTGAGATCGAGCGCAAGCTTGGGGTATTGGTGCGACATTGCCTCAAACTTTTCCCAACTCAGACTCCAAGCAATACCATTGCTGTTCGCAAGAATCGTGGCGCTGCGTGATTCACCCGAGAAAAATGCCCCCTCACCGACCACTACGCCGGGTCCGAGTGTGGCAATGTCGTGGCCCCGCGCTTGTACTTTGAGTTCTCCCTCGGCCAAGATATACAACACACGATCATTGTCGCCCTCTCGGATCAATACCGTGTCAGGCTGCAAAAAGCTCACCGACAGATAGGGTGCAAGCAATTTCCAGCCATCATGGCCAAGGCGGCATTGCAAGGCATCCTTAGCATCCAAAGCGGCAATGGAGTCGACCAGTTGGCGCACGTTCATCCAGCGTCTCCCTCAGATTTTATGGTTGGCACAAGCTCATTCGCTTGGCTGTTCACAGATCAGCGCAATTCGCCGTATTGTGTGCCGCTCAATGCGGGCATCGGATCGTCGTCGGCCATTTCGGTATCTTCATAGCCCGTCAGCAACAGCTTGGTTCGAGCCGCTTCTAGTGTGCTCACGGGTTTAGGTTGCACTGGCGAGGGCTTGGCTAGTGATGCCATCATGGCGGGCGAAGGTGTCATTGGGGCGGCCATGGCGCCCTGCGTGGCGCCGGCAGCCAAAGCGCGACGGAACGCGGCAACCTCATCGTCGCCCAACTCTTCGGACGAAGTGGACGCAGGCGCGAGCGCACGCGAGGCATTGAGTTGAGCGGCTGTTGCACCAATGATCGGAATGGAGCTGGTCACGCTCATCGGATCAGGTGCTGCGTCCGACTGCGCAGCAGATGCAGCATGAGTGGCCGACATTGGGTGTGACGAGCCGACCGGCTTCGCGCCTGAAGAGGCTAGCGCTGGATGAGCGTCTGTTGCAAACAGTGGAGCAGGACGTGAAATGGGCGAGTGCGCTGCTCCTAGTAGCGGCGCGGGCGCACTGGCGGCAGGAGTGATACCCAGTGGCACAGGTGCGCTGTTACTTGCGGCAAGTTGTGCAGCATTGAAATAGCGCCAATACACGGCCTGCACAATAATCTCAAATCGGTGCTTGGCCGTTTGCGCGATCATGGTTTCGATTTCGGCGAGCTTTTCTGCTTCACCACTGAACTCCGCAGCCAGTTCAATCATCACCAAAAAACTGCGCCCACGCTGATCTAGCGACAGCACCTTGAACTTAAACGCCGACGACAGCACGCCCACGCGCACCATCGCCTCGCGCACAACTTGGAAGAGCAACTCACGCTTGGCATTGCGCTCGCTGCGGCGCTGCTCAAGTCGCTGGGCAGAAGCTGCGGCAGCCGGCTGAGCACTAGCTGATGAGCTTTTGCCGCCAGATGACGCGCGTGCACCGTCCATGTGACGGGAAGTCATCAGCTCAGAAACAGCTGCCTGCGATCCCGACGACGCAGGTTTTTTACCGATTAACCAATCAAGCCATGCCATGTATGAATTTTTACTTTAAAACGAAGGTTTTACAAATATTCTGTCGCAATAAAAACAAAAAACCGAGCTGTTTTGTCAACTATGCCCGGTTTTTTAGTTCACACCAGTGGTGCGAGGGAGACAACTGTAATCAGTTGTTGCCCCAGCCGCGATC
>JAAUOI010000089.1 GCA_012036375.1 Allobrachymonas sp.
TTCTCCAACCCCTACACCTCCACCCGCTTGCCCGTCTTCGCCCGCAATGTGGTGAGCACTTCACATCCGCTGGCTGCGCAAGCAGGCTTACGCATGCTGCTCAAAGGCGGCAATGCGGTGGATGCAGCCGTGGCCGCCGCAGCAGCGATGACGATTTGCGAGCCAGTGAGTAATGGCCTCGGCTCAGACTCGTTTTGCATTTTGTGGGATGGCAAAAAGTTGCATGGCTTGAATGCTTCTGGCCGCGCCCCGCAAACCTGGACTCCTGAGTATTTCAAGAAAAAATATGGCGATCAGCCCAGTCTGCCCAAGCGCGGCATGGATAGCGTTTCAGTGCCCGGCGCGGTGGCCAGTTGGGTGGCATTGAGCGAAAAATTTGGAAAGCTGCCGTTTGCGGATTTGATGGATCCCGCGATTGAAATTGCCGAGCGCGGCTATTTGCTGCCGCCCGTGGTGCAAGGCAAATGGGCAGCAGCCACGCCCGAGTTGCAAAGCCTGCCCGGCTTTGCGCAAAGCTTTTTGCCCTGGGGGCGTGCGCCGAATGTGGGCGAGCTGTTTCAGTTCAAAGCGGCAGCGAATGGCTTGAGAAAAATCGCAGAAACCAAAGGCGCTTCTTATTACGGCGGCGAAATTGCAACTGCGATTGAAAAGTTTTCCAAAGAGAATGGCGGCAGCATCACAGCGGCAGATTTCGCTGCCTACAAGCCCGAATGGGTCACGCCAATTTCCAAAAGCTACCGTGGCCACGAATTGCATGAAATCGGCCCAAATGGCCAGGGCATTGCCGCCTTGATTGCTTTGGGCATCTTGAATCACTTTGACATCGCTGGCCACAAGGTCGATGGCGTGGATTCACAGCATCTACAAATCGAAGCAATGAAGCTGGCGTTTGCCGATGTGTACAAATTCGTGGCTGAGCCCTCGTCGATGGCGGTGACCCCCGAGCAGATGCTCGATGACTCCTACCTTGCCGCCCGTGCCAAACTCATCCGTATGGATCAAGCACAAGATTTCCAAGCGGGCAACATCGCCAAAGGCGGCACGATTTACCTCACCGCAGCGGACGAAAACGGCATGATGGTCAGCTTCATTCAAAGCAATTACATGGGCTTTTGGCTCGGGCTGTGTAGAGCCGTCGTTTGGAGTTAGCCTGCAAAACCGTGGCCATGCGTTCTCGCTCGATCCTGCCTCGCCCAATGTGGTTGCGCCGGGCAAGCGCCCGTTCCACACGATCATTCCGGCTTTCCTCACCAAAGATGGCCAGCCCGTGATGAGCTTCGGCGTGATGGGTGCCAACATGCAGCCACAAGGCCATATGCAGACCTTGGTGCGCATGCTCGATTACAAGCAAAACCCGCAAGCTGCTTGCGACGCACCGCGATGGCGTTTCAATCAAGGGCTGGAAATCAATGTGGAAGCGGCGATGAATGCGCAAACAGTGCAGGGCTTGAAAGACTTGGGTCACCGCACCGAAGTCATCAACGATTCTTATCAAGACTTTGGCGCTGGCCAGTTCATCTGGCGTGCGGGCGATCCCAAGTGCGAAGGCTATGTGGCCGCGAGTGATCCGCGCAGGGATGGACAGGCCGTGGGTTTTTAAGTGATTTTTAAAGCATTTTTGGCCTCTAGCCTGCATAGAATATGCGCAGAGTGCTCACCTTTTTATAGCAGATGTGAGTCATCCAAATGCTAGCCTCGCTGCGCCTTTCAGGTCTTTTGATGGCTGCGGCAGGCTCAATTGCCTTCAGCGGCAAAGCCATCATCGTCAAGCTGGCATATCGCTATGGCGTCGATCCGATCACACTCATCATGTACCGAATGCTGTTTGCGCTGCCGTTGTTTGCAGGCATGGCTTGGTGGGCTTCGCGTGGCAAACCGCCGCTGTCTCGCAAAGATTGGCTGGGTGTTCTCGGGCTTGGATTTTCTGGCTACTACTTGGCGAGTTTTTTGGATTTTGCCGGTCTTCAATACATCAGCGCCTCGCTGGAGCGCTTGATTTTGTATTTGAACCCCACGCTGGTGTTAATTCTGGGCATGTTTTTATTCAAGAAAACCATCTCGCGCAAGCAGATGCTCGCCATGGCTCTGAGTTATGCCGGTGTATTGCTCGTCTTCGGCCATGAAGTGAGTTTTGACGGATCGGCCACTTTGATTGGCGCAGCTTTGGTATTTGCTAGCGCCGTGTCGTATGCGATTTATCTGGTCTACAGTGGCGAAATGGTCAAGCGCTTGGGCTCGCTGCGCTTGGTTGGCCTTGCGACTACGGTGGCTTGCCTGCTCTGCATCGCGCAATTTTTAGTGCTCAAACCGATGTCAGCGGCCATCGTCGCGCCCGAAGTGATTTGGTTATCCATCCTGAACGCCACGCTCTGCACGGCTGTGCCCGTGCTCCTGGTGATGATGGCGATTGAGAGAATCGGCGCAGGTTTGGCCGCACAAACCGGCATGATCGGCCCCATGAGCACGATTGCGATGGGCGTGATTTTTCTGGATGAAAACTTAACCTATGGATCATCGCTGGCACGGTCTTGGTGCTCTTAGGAGTCTATTGGGTCAGCCGCAACAAGACATGATCAAGCCCGTTAAACTTCACACATGGCAACTTACAACCCCGATGTTTTCGAGCTTCACGATTTGGAACATGCCAAATCCATCATCTTGACCGATGAAGCCCAAGTCAGTACGCATGAGCGCTGGATCTCAGAAACGCCTTATTTACTCGCCCAGCTTCAGCAATGGTGTCAGATCGAAGGTGCGGCTCAAGTGTTGGATTTTGGCTGCGGGATTGGACGCGTTTCCAAAGCGCTCATCGAGCAATCCAGCGCTTTCGCTTGGGGTGTAGACGGCTCGCAGGCGATGCGAGCGCATGCGGTGAGCCATGTCAATAGCGCACGTTTTGCAGCACTGAGCCCGCAGTTGCTTGATGCGGCCACGCTGGCGGGATAGCGCTGGAATTTGGCAATGAGCGTGTGGGTTTTGCAGCATTGCCCTGATTTGGATGCCGAGATTGAGCGTCTGTATGCGGCGCTCAAACCCGGCGGCGCATTATTCGTCGTTGATATGCAGCATCGCGCCATTCCCACTGTGGCCGATGGGTGGGTCGACGATGGAATGCGCGTCGAGCCCGCCCTGCGAAAGCGTTTTAAGTGCTTACAGATGATCCCCTTTGCCGCACCGAAAGCACCATCCAATTTACTGAACAGTGCATGGATCGGCCTATTTCAAAAACCTCTCTAGGAGACTTCCAACATGACAAAAGCCATCATCATTGAACAAACCGGCGGCGCCGAACAAATGAAGCTTGTTGATGTACAAGTCGGCGAGCCGGGTGCGGGCGAGATTCGTATTCGCCACCATGCAGTCGGCCTCAATTTCATTGATGTGTATCAGCGCAGTGGCGTGTATGCCCTGCCCTTGCCTTTGCAATTGGGCATGGAAGGCGCGGGTGTGGTGGAAGCTGTCGGCGAGGGTGTGACGCATCTGAAAGTGGGTGATCGTGCGGCCTATGCCAGCCAACCGCCAGGCGCATATTGCGAGGTGCGCGTGATGCCGGCGAAATGCGTGTGCAAATTGCCCGATGCCATCTCGTTTGAAACGGGTGCCGCCATGATGCTCAAAGGGCTCACCGCGCAATACCTGCTGCGGAAAACCTTGCCCCAAGGTGGCTTACAGGCTGGCGATTTTGTGCTCTTCCATGCCGCAGCGGGCGGCGTAGGTTTAATCGCATGCCAATGGGCCAAAGCGCTGGGCTATCAACTGATCGGCACGGCAGGCTCGGATGAAAAATGTGCGCTCGCCAAAGAGTTTGGCGCTGCGCATGTGATCAACTATTCAAAAGAAGATTTTGCAGCCAAGGTGAAAGACATTACAGGCGGCAAAGGCGTGAAAGTCGTTTACGACTCAGTGGGCAAAGACACTTGGGACAAATCTCTCGACTGCCTCTCGCCCTTTGGCCTGATGGCCAGCTTTGGCAACGCATCAGGCGTAGTGCCGCCCTTTGCACCGGGCATGTTGGGCGCGAAGGGTTCGATTTACGTCACGCGCCAAACGCTCTTCACCCACATCGCCACCCGTGAGAGCACGCAGGCGATGGCCGATGATTTGTTTGCCGTGGTGCAAAGTGGCGCGGTGAAGATCAAGATTGATCAGCGCTATGCCTTGGCCGATGTGCAGCAGGCACACCGAGATTTAGAGGCTCGCAAGACGACCGGCTGCACTATTTTGACGCTCTGAAGCTGGCCGCAGCAGCGCCAACATACGCACAAACTGCTGCGCGACAGTCAGGTCATCAAACTGCGCCGCGCGTTGCGGCGGCAAGCTGCGATCAATCAACAAAGCCTGCTGCGCAGCCATTGCTAAATCTGCATGCATGATGCCAGCGGGCGAATCGCCCACCACGTCCAGTGGCCCTTCCACCGGATAAGCCGCCACGGGCGTGCCGCAAGCCATGGCCTCCAGCATCGTCAGGCCAAACGTATCGGATTTGCTTGGAAATACGAACACATCTGCAGCACGATAGACCGCAGCCAACTCAGCGCGCGGTAACACACCCATCCAAGTCACTTGCGCAAAGCGTGCTTTGAGCTTGGACTCCAGTGGCCCCACACCACACACCACTTTGCTACCCGGCAGGTTTAACTCTAAAAACGCTTCAATATTCTTTTCATACGAAACGCGCCCAACAAACAGATGAACTGGGCGAGGCAAATTGAGATGATCTAACGCATCACGCGAGCCCGGTGCAAACACGCGCCCATCCACGCCATGCGTCCATTGCCCGAGATTGTCAAAACCGCGTTGTTCAAGCATGCGCAGGGTGGCTGGCGCAGGCACCATCACAGTCTGCGCCGCGCGATGAAAACGGCGAAACCACCAGTAGCCCCAAGCGGTGGGGATTTTCAACGCTGCATTGAGAATTTCGGGAAAACGGGTGTGAAATGCAGTCGTAAACGGCCATTGATTTTTGATGCATAAACTTCGGCCCTTGCTGCCCAGCGGGCCTTCGGTGGCCAAATGAATCGCATCGGGTGCAAATTGCGCCAACTCTTGCGACAGTGTGGGCTCGATTTTGCGTGCCAAAGAAATTTCCGGGTAGCCTGGGCAAGGGCGCGTAGCAAACATGCTCGGCTCAATCACTCGCACCTCATGCCCCATGCGTCGAAGCTGTGCCACCAACTCCACCAAAATCGTTACTACGCCGTTGACCTGTGGTTGCCAAGCATCCGAAATAATTGCAATTTTCATGGTGTTCACTCAAATCGTTTCTGTCTCAGGAAGACGGATTTTTTGTTCAGACCGCTTGGCATCGACCGACAAGTTGGCTGTTTGCTGCCGCCCCATTCGAGCCGACCAGTCAATGATCTCCAAGCGGCCATCGGCATGCTCCACCAAAGCGGTCAGGCTCTCCACCCAATCGCCATCGTTGCAATACAACACGCCCTCAATTTCTCGCATTTCTGCGTGGTGAATATGCCCGCAGACCACGCCATCCAAGCCCCGCCGCTTGGCCTCGCGCGCCACAGCCGTTTCAAAATCCGACACATAACTCACCGCCCGCTTGACCTTGTGTTTGAGGTATTGCGAGAGTGACCAATAGGGCAGCCCCATACGGGCTCGCAGACTGTTGAAGGTGCTGTTCAACCGCAGTGTGAGTTCATAGGCTTGATCGCCGACATAAGCCAACCATTTGGCGCATTGAATCACGCCATCAAACAAATCCCCATGCGTGACCCACAGTTTGCGACCATCTGCTGTAATGTGCACGCAATCTTGCATCACCACGATGCCGCCGAATTCATGCCCATCGTAGCGTCTGGCAAATTCGTCGTGGTTGCCCGGCACAAACACCACCTGCGTGCCTTTGCGCGCCGCGCGCAGTATTTTTGAATTACATCGTTGTGCGCCTGTGGCCAAAACCAGCGGCGGCGCAACTGCCAGCCGTCCACAATATCGCCCACCAAATACAGGTAATCACAGCGCGTGACGCGCAAAAAATCCAGCAGCGCATGTGCTTGGCAACCTGCCGTACCCAAATGAATATCCGAGATAAAGATGGAGCGCACATGGGTGCGATGGTCACCATCATCATCGTGCAAATCAGGGGGTGTTGGGTCTAACTGTGCCATCCCTGCTGACGCGAAAGCCGCAAGGGTGGCGGGGGCAATGCTGTGGGCTATAGGTGCTTTTAAAACATGAGTACTCATGAATTCATAGCGTAGTGGCCTTATGTGACAAGCATTTAATGAAATTGTGACGATTTCAAGTCAATCATCATGGCTTGCACGGCCCACGCTGCTTGCGCCATACGCGCGGCTCAATGCCTTGATCGGCTCCCGCTGCCAGCCAGAGCCCCAATTTGCGCTGCTTGGCGCTCGCCTGCTCTTTCGCATAAAGTCCTGCATTCCAGCGCCCGCGATAACTCCACGCATGGCCTTGGCTCACCAACCATGCGCCCACATCTTCGCCTTGGTAAGACAAACGTACCACGCGGCGGGCATAGTCATCTCGCGCTTTCACATCGGCTCTCACGGTTTGACGCAGCAGTCGCGCTTGCAAAGCCTCCTTGGCCTGCTTGCCCCAAGGCTGGCAAATTTCTGGCGCGTCGATACCTTGCAGACGCAGCTTGATCGGCTTGGTGGTTGGTGAGGTGGCGATCCAGAGTGTGTCTCCGTCGCTGATGCGCGTGACTGTGCCTTGCAAGGTCTGCGCTTGCACGAGGCCACACAGACCCGCAAGAAGCAGCGCCCCAACTTTATGCCGCATCAATCACTTCCGAAGCCGTGCGAAACGCATCGACTGCCGCCGGAAGCCGCAATACACGCTGGCATGCATGAAGATTTCTTGCAGCTCTGCGGGCGTGACACCGTTATTCAGTGCCCCGCGCACATGGATTTTCAGCTCATGCATTTTGCCCATCGCCACCAACATCGAAACGGTCACGATGCTGCGCGTCTTCAAGCTAATGCCATCTCGCTGCCAAGTATTGCCCCAAGCATGCACGGTGACCAATTTCCTTGCAAAGGCGCAGTGAAATCGGTGGAGCGAGCGAATGCGCCGTTGACATAGTCTTCGCCGAGTACCGCTTTGCGCCTTGCCAAGCCTTTGTCGTAAATTGGATCGCCTTTGGGGGTGGGTGTGATTTTGCTCATGTTTTTTCCTTCAAAATGCGAATCATGACACGAAGGAAACTCTGATGAGCACGCGCTACCCATTCCCCGATCTCAATACTCTGCCCAACGACATCAAAGCCCGCATCACCGAAGTACAGGAAAAAGCGGGCTTCATCCCCAACGTGTTTTTAGCCTTTGCCCGTCGCCCAGCGGAATGGCGAGCGTTCTTTGCGTATCACGATGCGCTCATGACCCCCGAGACGGTGGGGCGCGAGTCGGGGCTCACAAAAGGCGACCGAGAAATGATCGTGACCGCCACCAGCGCGGCGAACAATTGCCTCTATTGCGTCGTCGCGCATGGCGCAATTTTGCGGATTTATGAAAAAAAGCCGCTTGTGGCCGATCAAGTGGCAGTGAATTATTTGAAGGCAGAGATCACGCCGCATCAAAAAGCCATGCTGGATTTTGCGATGAAGATCTGTGCACGATCCGATCAGATTAACGATGCAGATTTCGCTGCGCTTCATGCACAGGGCTTCACGGATGAAGATGCTTGGATATTGCGGCGATTACGGGCGTTTTTGGGCTGTCCAACCGCATGGCATCGTTTAGCGGGATGATGCCCAATCCTGAGTTTTATTTGATGGGGCGTATGCCCAAAGCGCCGAAGGCTTGATCGCTGAATTGGCGTGCTGCGGCTGAGCGAAAGCTCAGAGTCCAACATGACTGCTCTGCCCTAGAATCCTCGTGTGAACACACCGTATTCTGAGTCTCTCCAACCCATCATCCGCGAACTCCCCGACGAGCTGATCAGCCAGATTGCGGCGGGCGAGGTGGTGGAGCGGCCTGCATCGGTGGTACGCGAGTTGGTCGATAACGCGCTCGATGCGGGCGCGGCGCAGATCACGGTGCGGCTCATGGGCGGTGGCGTGCGCGCGATCATTGTGGAAGATGACGGCTGCGGGATTTCGCGCGAGCAGCTGCCGATGGCGTTTAAGCGCCACGCCACCTCCAAAATCACCAGCCTGATTGATTTGGAATCGGTCGGCACCATGGGCTTTCGCGGCGAAGCGCTGGCGGCGATCAATTCGGTGGCCGATTGCGTGATTTTGTCGCGCGTGAACGATGCCTCTGCTTCTCAAAGCAATGCGTGGCAACTCGACGGTCGCTCGGGCGAGTTGAGCGCTGCGGCGCGTGCTCCGGGCACGACGATTGAAGTCAAGGAATTGTTTTTCTCCACGCCCGCGCGGCGTAAATTTTTAAAAAGCGATGCCACTGAGCTGTCGCACTGCTTGGAGGCCATTCGCCGCCATGCGCTGGCGCGGCCCGATGTGGGCTTTGCGCTGTGGCATGAGGGCAAGCTAATCGAGCAGTGGCGAACGGCCTCGCATGCGCAGCGGGTGCAAGATGTGTTGGGAGAAGATTTCATCGCACAAGCATTGGAAATTGAGCACCTTGAGGGCGCAGTGAAAGTCACAGGTTTTGCGGGCTTGCCGGATGCGGCGCGTTCACGTGCAGACCAGCAATACGCCTATGTGAATGGCCGTTATGTGCGCGAAAAAACATTGCGCATGCGGCTCGCTCCAGCTACGAAGATGTGCTGCATGGCGGGCGGCAGCCGGTGTATGTGCTGTCCGTGCAGATTGATCCGAGCAGGGTGGACGTGAATGTGCATCCTACGAAAATTGAGGTGCGCTTTCGCGATGGACGCGAGGTGCATCAGGCCGTGCGGCACGCGATCTCGCAGGCGTTGGCCAAGCCGAGAAGCTCCAGCGCAAGCGCAGCAATTGAAGCCCTCGCAGTATCTACGCCACAAGCGGCCTACGAGCCTTTCAACAATCAAAATTTTAAGCCAAATGAGTCATTTGCCGGCATTAAATATGCGCAGAGTGCTATCAATTTTGCAGCAAATGAAGTGCGCGATATTGAGATGCTGTGGGGGCAGCCGAAGCTCTCCAGCACCCCAAGCCTGCCCTCAGATGCGCAAATAACGTCCGTCGTCACAGCGCAGACCATCAGCGCTCCCAATCAAACCGTCTGGCCGCTGGGCAGAGCCATTGCCCAGCTTCACGGCGTCTACATCCTTGCGGAAAACGCGCAGGGCTTGATCGTGATCGACATGCATGCCGCGCATGAGCGCATCGTGTATGAGCGCCTGAAGCTGCAAATCGATCAAGCTCAAATCGCCAGCCAGCCGCTCTTGATTCCCCTGACCTTTGCCGCTACTCCCAGCGAAGTGGCTACGGCGCAAACGCACGAAGGCACGCTCTTAAAACTTGGTTTGGACATCAGCGCCTTCAGCGCCAAAACTTTAGCCATTCGCAGTGTGCCTTCGTCGCTTGCGCAAGGCAACGCTACCGAGCTGGCTCGCTCTGTGCTCGCCGAACTGGCGCAACACGATGCCAGCACCGTGATCGAACGCGCCCAGCATGAGATTTTGGCCACCATGGCCTGCCACGGCGCAGTGCGCGCCAACCGCGCTTTAACGCTGGAAGAGATGAACGCGCTCTTGCGCCAAATGGAAAACACCGAGCGCTCTGACCAATGCAACCACGGCCGCCCCACCTGGCGGCAGATCAGCATCAAAGAGCTGGATGCGCTGTTTTTGCGCGGGCGCTGAACTTCAATCTGAGGCTCAAACGGCCAAGC
>JAAUOI010000090.1 GCA_012036375.1 Allobrachymonas sp.
CACATGCTCCATGAGCACGATCACGCGCTTGACGCCAGCAACCAAATCCATCGCGCCACCCATACCTTTGACCATTTTTCCGGGGATCATCCAGTTGGCGAGGTCTCCCTTTTCGCCGACTTGCATCGCACCAAGAATCGAGAGATTGATCTTGCCGCCGCGAATCATGGCGAAGCTGTCGTGGCTGCCGAAGATGCGTGGAGCCTTTGATGGTGGTGACGGTTTGTTTGCCGGCGTTAATCAGGTCGGCGTTCACCTCATCTTCCGTGGGAAACGGGCCGATGCCGAGCATGCCGTTTTCGCTTTGCAGCCAGACTTCTTTGTCGGCAGGAACGTGATTCGCAACGAGCGTGGGGATGCCGATACCGAGGTTCACATAGAAACCGTCTTCGAGTTCGCGGGCGGCGCGGGCGGCCATTTGGTCTTGTGTCCAAGGCATTTTTATACTCCTGACTTCTCTGTGATGGTGCGTTTCTCAATGCGCTTTTCAGGCTTTGCATTCAGTACGATGCGGTGAACATAGATGCCGGGCAAGTGAATATCGTCGGGCGCGAGTTCGCCCGTCTCCACGATTTTTTCGACTTCAACGATGCAGATTTTTCCTGCCATGGCCGCTGCTGGGTTGAAGTTGCGAGCGGTCAAATTGAAGCGCAAATTGCCACTCTTATCCGCCACATCCGCTTTCACCAAAGCCACATCGGGCACGAGCGAGCGCTCCATCACATAGGTCTCGCCATCAAAATCGCGCAGCTCTTTGCCCTCGGCCACCAGTGTGCCGACGCCCGTTTTGGTGAAGAAAGCAGGAATGCCAGCGCCGCCAGCGCGAAGTTTCTCGGCCAACGTGCCTTGCGGTGTGAATTCCAATTCCAATTCGCCGGCGAGGTATTGGCGCTCAAATTCTTTGTTTTCTCCCACGTAGGAAGAAATCATTTTTTTGATTTGGCGGGTTTGCAGCAGTTTGCCCAAGCCGAAATCGTCTACGCCGGCGTTGTTTGAAATCGCGGTGAGATTTTTGATGCCGCTACTCTTCAGTGCGTCGATCAGCGCTTCAGGAATGCCGCAGAGGCCGAAGCCGCCCACGGCGATGAGTTGACCATCGCGCATCACGCCTGCCAAAGCAGCGGCTGCGCTGGGATAAATTTTGTTCACGGGTTTGTCTCCTGAGGCATTGGCAAATCAATGCATTACGATACTACGTAAAAGAATACGTAGAGTTTCGTAAGGATATGGAGACAACCTCAATGGTCAATATCGACTATCAAACCGCATTCGATCTGGCGCCGATTGGCTTGGCGCTTTCGCGCGAGCGCGTGATGGTCGATTGCAATCAGGCGCTGTGCGAGATGTTTGGCACGAGCCGCGATTTGCTCGTGGGTCAGAGCTTTGCCGTGCTGTACCCCAGCGTGCAGGAATACGAGCGCACGGGCGAACGCATCGCGCCCCTGCTCGGGCAAGATGGCAAAAAGGGGCGTTATGCCGACGACAGGCTGATGAAACGCATCAACGGCGAGCTGTTTTGGTGTCATGTCTCAGGCCGTGCTTTGAACACCAAGAAACCTCACGAAGCCGGCATTTGGAGCTTTGAAGATTTATCAGCCCTGCGCCCCGTGAAAGCCGAACTCACGCCGCGCGAACGCGAAGTGGCGGCGTATTTACTCGAAGGCTTGACTGCCAAGCAAACCGCAAAAATTTGCACATCAGCCATCGCACAGTGGAGATTTATCGCGCTCGGCTGATGAAGAAATACAAGTCGCACACCACGGCGGATTTGGTGCATAAGTTGATGGCGGGAAGTTGATTTGTTTAGCGCAATTGCGGCAACGCCCGAGCCGCCTTAAAAGCGCCCTCACCCACCGCCGCGCCAAAGCGCTTGGCCAAGCGCTCGGCCACGTTTTCGCGGCGGGTGTAGTCCACCAGCTCTTCGGCCTTGATCACATCGCGGGCGACGGCGTCGAGGTTGCCCAAGCTGTCGGCCAAGCCCAGTTCGACGGCTTGCTGACCGCTCCAAAAGAGGCCGCTGAACATATCCGGGGTTTCTTTAAGCTTGGTTCCACGGCCAGCTTTCACCGTGTCAATGAACTGCTTGTGGATTTGATCAAGCATGCCTTGCGCATGCTTTTTTTGCGCTTCGCTTTGCGGGCTGAAGGGGTCGAGAAAGCCTTTATTTTCTCCGGCTGTCATCAAGCGGCGCTCGACGCCGAGCTTTTCCATCAAACCCGTGAAACCGAAGCTGTCCATCAGCACGCCAATCGAGCCGACGATGCTGGCCTTGTCCACAACAATCGAGTCTGCCGCCACGGCAATGTAGTAAGCGGCGCTGGCGCAGGTTTCTTCCACCACGGCAATCACCGGCTTTTTGTGAATCGCTTTCAGGCGACGAATTTCATCGTTGATGATGCCCGCTTGCACCGGGCTACCGCCAGGCGAGTTGATGAGCAATACGACGCCTTGTGCGCTCGTGTCTTCAAACGCGCTTTTGAGCGCGCTCACCACGTATTCAGCACTCGCATCCGAGCCCGCCATGATCTCACCCTTGATCTCAATGACCGCCGTGTGAGGCGAGCTGCTGGCATCGCTTGCGCCCGATTTGGAAGGCCCAAACGCCAGCCAAGCCATGACCACAAAAAACGCCAGCCAAGCGAGGCGAACAAAAGTTTTCCAGCGGCGCGTGGCTTTTTGCTCATTCAAAGAAGCAAAGGCTAGTTTCTCTAAGGTGGCTCGCTCCCAGCCGGGCGTGTCAATAGCACTTGTCGCTTTGCCATTTACTCCTGATTTGATAGCACTCTGCGCATATTCTATGCCGGGTGATGCCATATTCGGATGATTTTTCTTCAAACTATCGTATAGCGCCTCATCCATGTCGGCGGGGGCAGTGTCTTTGGGCTGGGGAGTTGGGTTCTCGTTCATGGCTTCATTGTCCCCTGAATCTGAGTGGGCGCAGGATGCAGCACTTAAAAATCCAGTGTTTTCAGGTTGTAAGCGGTTTGCCAATGCACCACGCCATCGCGTTCTAGTAGGGTGATTTTGACCAAACCGCCTCGGCAGGGCCCGCCGCCGCATTCGCCGGTATCAGGCTTGTAAGCCGCGCCGTGCGTTGAACAAAGTAGCCAAGCGCCGGTGTCGTCAAAAAACTGCCCCGGCTGCCAGTCCATCTCCATGGCCACATGCGTACAACGATTCAGATAGGCATGCACCGCGCCTTGGTAGCGAATAGCAAAGGCGGTGCAAGTTTGCCCTGCGTAGTTCACATCAAACGGCACAGCTTTGCCGCCATTTTGCAGATCAGTGCTGTTGCAAAGTGGAATCATTTTTTCGGATGTGGCCTCTTCAAGCATATTCAATCAACCAATCATGCAACTCACGCATGCTATGCGCAATGAACAGTGGCGAATACTGCGCAAATGCATCATGCGCATGCGCCCCGAAGCTCACGCCCACGCTGGCCACGCCCGCGTTGCGCGCGAGCAGTAAATCATGCGTGGTGTCGCCAATCATCAGCATTCGCTCGGGCGGCACGTCCAGCTCCTCCATCAGCTCCAGCAGCATTTGCGGATGGGGCTTGCCCGCCGTTTCATCGGCTGTGCGGCTCGTATCAAACCAATCGCCCAACTTCGCGTTGCCCTGCACGCGCGCAAAAACTTCATCCAAGCCACGCCGCGATTTGCCGGTGGCCACTGCCAATCTGTGCCCCCGTTCGCGCAGGCTGGTGAGCATCGGCAGCGTGCCTTCAAACAAGCTGATGTCATCCACATGCAAACTCCAATGCCGCTTATAAGCCTCACCCAGCGCCGGATATTTGTCCTCAGGCACATCGGGCGCCGCATGCGCCAAGGCTTGCATCAACCCCAAGCCAATCACATACGCCGCCTCTTTGTCAGATGGCACCGTGCCCCCCACCTCGGCAACAGCCGCTTGAATGCTGCGCACGATGATCGCGGTGGAATCAAACAATGTGCCATCCCAATCGAAGGCGATGCAGTCGAAGCGGCGGCTCTCTGCGCGTGAAGCGGATGAAACCGCAGAAGTAGAAACAGTCATCTCAACATGGTAACGCAGGCTCAATCCGCCCCGCATTGCGCTTCCAGCATCGTGCTTTCTGGCCAGCAATGCCCCACAACCCGCAAGCCGCGTTTCAACGCCAATGCAAACTATTTGCCGATGTGGATTTCAACCCACAAACCCTCTCATCAGAACTGATGAATTTTGCGAAATATCCCCTGTTCATGGGATGACAGAACCTCACGCTCTGAATAAAGTATTTGCATTGCTTTCAATTGTTGCGGTTTTGTCACCCTTTGTTGCAAGCAATCCTCACAGCACAACTTGGAGAATATCATGTACAACACCTTTCCCAAACCGACCCGCCTGCTCGCGCTGGCAGCGGTATCGGCGAGCTTGCTCCTGAGCGCTTGCGGCGGTGGTGGTGGTGGCGGTAGCGGCACAACCCCACCCTCATTGAGCGGCTCAACCCCACCAGTGAGCCTTGCAGGCGTGGTGGCTGATGGCCTCATCCAAGGCGCGCGCGTGTGCTATGACTTGAATGACAATGGCCGCTGCGACAGCGGTGAGCCGGTTTCTTCCGATACAGGAGCCAACGGTGCCTACACACTCTCCGTTCCAGCTTCAGAAGCGGGCAAGCATGCGGTGATCGCCATCGTGCCAGCCGGCGCTGTGGATGCTGACACGGGCACGGTGACGACTCCCTATACGCTCAAAGCCCCGCCCAACAGCAATACGGCTGCCTCACTCTTCGTGAGCCCCATCACCACCATCGTGCAAGAGGTGATGCAAGCCTCTGGCAGCACCGATCCTGCGGCTGCCATTGATTTGGTCAAGCAGCAATTGGGCATGCAGATTTCGCCATTGGACAAACTTCATCGCGCTGCGCGACACCAACCCAGATGCCGCCCGCGCTGGCACGATTGCGCAAGTAATTACCGCACTCAAGCAAGAAGTGGGCGCGATTGCTGAATCACAGAGTGTGAACGAAACGCAAACGCAAGCCTTGTTGTCGGTGGTGGTCATCAACAACCTGTCCGCGCTCGCAGAATCTGTTTCCAGCCAAACCAGCAGCGCCACAGTGACCGCAGCAAATCTAGCGGCCAATCAAGGTATCAATTCCACTACGGTGGCCACACAAGCCCAAATCGCCAGCAGCATTGTGAACGCCACGACGGACACCAACACAGTGACGACACCAACGCCCTTCGTCACGCTGCGAGACTTCCGCTACACCAGCCCCACGAACTGGAATTACCGTGTATTCACAGGAAATGATGTGACCCGCCCAGATGGCTTCAAGCGCTCCAACGATGTGCGCGTCAACTCGTCAGCTTTCCCCTACGTGCGCAATTTGGCTTACTTTAATGAAACAGGCAACAATTGGTATGCCTGCCCCTCCGATGGCTTTGAAGCCATTGTGTACAAAGATGCCACGGCCACCGTGCCGGGCGAATCAACATTCTGCAACACCTTCCGCGACTCAAGCCGACGCACGAGCGAGGATATTTCTGGTCAAACCATCAGTGCCGTTATCTCCCGTATTCGCAACTCTGGCTTAGATGGCTACAACACATGGGCAGGTACCACCACTTCAGTCGCCGTTTTCCCAGCTGGCTCGCAGTTGCGTTACCAAATCAATACACGCCTAGCAACGCCCATTGCACAAGATTTGGCCAGCAAAGTGCGGGTGTTCAAAAACACCAACGCAAGCGCCTTTGAGCAATGGCCGTTTGCCGCCACCTTAGATGAAATGATCGAGTACTACAGCGGCAATTTCAATACGGCCTTTGGCGCTGGCAATAGTGGCGGTGCCAGCACGGATGGCATGGGTCAGTATGCGGATGGCTCTTATCAAGTCTCAGGGATGCAAGCGGTTAAGAACTACCGCGCGGCTTTCCAGCGCATCAACGCCACCAGTGGTAACGCACGCATTTATCAGTGCCGCCGCAATGCCACACCCAACACCAACACCAACTGTTTCACCGACAGCGCTACGTTGTTAACCACCACCTACACGATCGAAACCTTAGGCGATGCCCGTGTGCTCAAGTTCGCCGCATTGCCAGCAGAATTGACTTCGCTGCGTAAAAACAGTCGCGTCTATGTGGAGCGTGGCGGTGCAGTGTTCTACGGCTTCAAAGACATTTTGTCTGTAGATACCACCGTGCGTCTGAACGTAACGGCTTGGGATGCGATGCCTGCGCAATTCCCCGGCGTGACCAGCCACACCGATCCTGTCGCGCCCGTTGCAGCAGATACTGGCACTTGGCTGCGTGACATGCGCAGAGGTGTCACGGCAAGTGGCTCTGAGACATTCAGTATTCGCGCATGGAATTTCACCGTCAACGGAACTAACACAGGAGGCACGTCGAATGAAGTGCGCCTGAATTTCACCGAAGGCGTGCCTCAGCCCTTTGCACGGAACACGCTGTACCTGATTGGCGGTCAGTGGCGCAGCTCAGACGATGCCGATCAGCAGTGTCCAAGCAACGGCATTGGTGTGGATGTATTCACCTTCAATCCCCGCAGCAGCGTATTCTGCAACTACAGCAATGGCACAGCGACTTCGTTCGATGTGGAGTTGACCGGTAAGAACATCAGCACAACACTTGCAGAAATGCGTTTGTACGGCAGCTTTGACTTTGGCCGAGACTACAGCTTGTATGGCCCGATTGTTCAACCCAGCGATCCAGAGTTCGCTTCATTCAATAGCGCCGTCTTCCCAGCGGACTCCAAACTGCGCTATCAAGTAGGTCAAACCACCAGTTCTGCTCCTCAACTGAACACGACCAGCCAAGTGTTCAATGGCACAGTCAGCTTTGCAAATTTGGCAGCGATGCGCGCATCGTTCTCAGGTAATTACAACAGCGGCACAGCCAACGGTGGAAATACGCTGGGCGTTTATTCCTACCAAACCAATGGCACGATTGCCAGCGGCACCACAGGTCAAAAACGTCTGCGTATCGCGTTCGATCCGGCGGTGGGTAGCAATGCTGCACGGTGGTTCATGTGCGATCAGAGCAGCACGGCCTTCAACACCATCAACTGCGTCGCAGTTCATGACACGACATGGAGTGTTACCATGAGGCGGAAAAATGTGCTGCGAACCGCTTCACGCCCCGCTGGCATAGATGCTCAACGGAGTTCGCGCACTTTACTGATCGAGCACAATGCTTTTTGTTTATTTTGGCAACGAAGACGTTCTGAACAATAACGGCTTCTCTCAGCGCCTGAACCGCGAAGCGACAAATGCCATTTTCAGAATTGTGACTGACAACCCGAGTTTTGACATCGCAACTAAGACCACCTGCACCGCAGGCCCTTGCCCTGCGCCGTAAATTGTTCGACCCGCGTCTGAACCCCGCCGGAGCCACTCCGGCGGGGTTTTTCTTGGGGCTGTGCACATGTCCGAAAACGGCGAGTTGTGTGCAGTGGGCGGCGTATCATGAGATCATGCCGCTTGAAATTTCACTCGTTGATGCCTTGCCTTCTGATGACGCTTGTTACCTTGCGCTCAAGAGCCGAGATGCGCGCTTTGATGGGCGGTTTTTTACCGGGGTGACTTCGACGGGGATTTACTGTAGGCCGGTATGCCGCGTGAAAACGCCTCGGCAGAGCAATTGCAAATTTTTCGCGCAGGCCGCGCAGGCTGAAGCTGGCGGTTTTCGGCCTTGCTTGCGTTGCCGCCCTGAGCTTGCGCCGCGCCAGGCGCAGCCGCAGTGGAGCACGGAGGATGCCTCGCACACCTTGGCGCACCAAGCTGCAGCGCTGCTGCAATCAGTGGTGACACACAGCGATGATCACGCTGGCTCCAGCGGGGCGCAGATCGCGCAAGTAGCGGCCAAGCTGGGCATCAGCGAGCGGCATTTGGGGCGCATCATGCAAGCGCAGTTTGGCATTTCGCCACTGCAAATGGTGCAAACGCATCGACTGCTGGCCGCAAAAAGTTTGCTCACCGATACGCTATTGCCCATGCATCAAGTGGCTGCCAGCAGCGGCTTTGGCAGCTTGCGGGCATTTAATGCGGCTTTTGTGCAGCACTATCGGTTGCCGCCTTCCAAGCTGCGCAAAGCCGTGCGTCATTCAAGCGGCAAGTCCAACGAAAAAGTGATTGACCAACGCATGAGCGACGCGCCATTGAGCGTTGCGCAGCAAACAGCTGCCGCTGCGCAGGGCGAGATCGCTTTGCAGCTGGGTTTTCGGCCACCGTATGACAGGCTGGCGCTGCTGGGTTTTTGGCAACAGCGTCAACTAGATACTATGGAATGCATAGCACTCCGCGCACATTCTATGCAGGCTAGAGGCTCAAAAGGCTTTAAAAATGCACCCTTTGATGTGATTCGTAGCCTCTCGTTGCCACATGCAGGCAAGCTTCTGCGTGGCTGGCTGCATTGCACGATTGATGCCGAGCAGCATCTGCTGCGCGTGCGGGCGAGCGACACACTCGCGCCCGCACTGCCCCTCTTGGTGGCGCGGCTGCGTGCGGCCTTTGACCTCGATGCTGATCCTGCTGCAATTGACGAAGCCTTGGGCCCGCCCTTTGCAGGCAGCGCGGGCATGCGCGTGCCGGGCAGTGTGGATGGCTTTGAAATCGCGGTGCGAGCAATTCTCGGCCAACAAGTCACGGTGGCGGCGGGGCGCACATTCACCCAACGCGTGCTGCAAACCTTCGGCGCGCCGATTCAAACGCCCTGGCCCGAGGTGTCGCGCTGCTTTCCTACACCGCAGGCTCTGGCGCAAGCATCGCCAGAGCGCTTGGGCGCTTTGGGCATCGTCCGCCAACGCCAAGCCGCGTTGATCGCGCTGTCGCAAGCGGTGGACAGCGGTGCGCTGGATCTCAACAGCGCCGCGCAGCCGCTGCAAACGATCGAGCAGCTCAAAGCGCTGCCCGGTATTGGCGACTGGACGGCGCACTACATCGCCATGTGCGCCCTGCGCTGGCCTGATGCATTTCCGGCAGGCGACATTGCCTTGCACAACGCCTTGGGTTTGCGCGAGATCAAAAGCCCCGCGCAGCGCGCGCGCCAAGCCGAGCAGCTCTCGCAAGCCTGGCGGCCCTGGCGCAGCTATGCCGTGCTGCGCATTTGGGCAGGTGCTTACAGCCCAGGTTAAATACTATGAATTCAATAGCACTCCGCGCACATTTTATGCCGGCTAGGGCACCAAAACGCTTCAAAAACATCATGAAAACGCCCCCTACAAGCTATCTGTTGCAGTCGATCCCCAGCCCGCTCGGCCCCATCTGGCTGGCGGCCAGCGATGCCGGTTTGCGTGGCATTTGGTTTGAAGGGGCAGCAGCATCTGCCCGATTTTTCAGATGCAGCCATCTGGCGGCGCGGCGAGCATCGCTTCTCGCAAGCCGCGCGCAGATTGTGCAACGCTATTTTGCGGGCGAGGGCGTTTTGCCCGACGCATCCCTGCCTTTCGACTTGCAATCGGGCACTGCCTTTCAGCAAGCCGTCTGGCAAGCCTTGCTGCGCATCCCGCGTGGCGGCAGCACGAGCTATGGCGAACTCGCACAGCGCATCGGCAACAGCGCCGCCGTTCGCGCCGTGGGCGCAGCAGTCGGCCGCAACCCGATTAGCCTCCTCATTCCCTGCCACCGCGTGCTCGGCAAAGACGGCTCACTCACCGGCTATGCCGGCGGGCTGGATCGCAAAGTGGCTTTGCTGCGGTTGGAGGGGGTGTTGATTTGAAGTTGGTCTAGGTAACGCGAAAAGCGCAAAAAAGAACGCGAAAACCGCGAAAAAACC
>JAAUOI010000091.1 GCA_012036375.1 Allobrachymonas sp.
TGGCTTATGAGGAAAGGTGATGCGATCAGGGTGCGCAGCGAGGCGTTGCGCGGGCTGCATTATTGTTTGCGATGCAGGGCGAGCTGGAGCGGGCTGACTTTAAAACGATGCTCGGCGTGAGTGATCGCGCGGCATCGGCGCAAGTCTCGGCTCTGCTCCAGCGCGGCTTGCTGCTGAGTGATTCGCCGTATGGGAAGCTGCGTATGGGTGTGCCGCAGCATGCGCTGCGGTTTTATTTTCCGAAGCTGTGGCCGGAGGCGGAGGGGTAATCCCTTGCTGGTTTTGAAGGTAAAAACGGCCGATCGCCGGCATAGAGTCTGCGCAGAGCGCTATTAAATTTGTAGTCATTCAAAACCCATGTTTCTTCAACCAAGCGTTGAGTGGCGGGCTCCAGAAGCGGCCGCCCGAGGCGAGCAGGCGGTGGCCGTCGGGATCGACGGGTGGGGCGGCGAAGAATTCGGCGACTGTTTTCTGGCCGGCGGCGCTGGCGGCATCGACATTGGCTTTGTGCCATTGTTTGGGCACATCGGGGCCCCAATACAAATCGTTTTCTGAATAGAGCCAGAGGCTGGGCACTTGGGTGGTTTTGCCGGCTTCTGCATAGACTTGGCCTAGCCGCTCCGGTTGGCAGGATTTTCCGGCATGGGTGTCGGGCTTGCCGCCTGAGCCGCCTGCAAAATTAACGCAGCCGATCACGCCGGGCCAATTTTGCCCGCAGGCTGCAGCGGTGGTGAGGCCACCGACCGATTGGCCCACCAGCAAGACGCGGTCTTTGTTGGCCCAGGGCTGCTCGCGCAGCCAATCGTGGGCGCTGCGCACGGCGCGGGTGGAAGCTTCAACGACTTTGGCGTATTGCGCCAGGCCGGTGCAGGGGCCGTTGCCGCTGGAGGGAAAGCGCGTGCCGGAGGCTTCTGGATCGTGGGCGGAATTGGGGCCATAACCTGGACGAATTGGGGCGATGACGGCATAGCCTTTGGCATGCCAATAGCGCACATGGCCAGAGAGCACCGGGGTGCTGAGGTTTTGGCGGTCTTGCACCGTGGTGGCGCGGCCATGCGAGAAGATGACGACTGGCCAAGGCCCTGCGCCTGCGTTGGCTTGGCTGAGTGTGGGCTTGAACACCTGCACAGGCATGGATACGTCTGCGCCGCGCGGGCCGGACTCTTTGACGGTGACTTGCACGATTTCTGGTGTGAGCGCGTTGCTTGGGCTGGAGGCAGCGGGTGTGGAGGATGCCGCTGTTTGTGCAACCGCTGGCGCAGCGATGTGGAGCACGGCCAGTAGGGCAAGGGCTGCACGCCGGGCAGCAACAAATCGAATGCGGTGGGCTGGGGTGGGTGTCATGGCGAAGCCTGTGCAAGCGGTGGGAACACCTTTATTTTAAGCAAAAGCGGCTTTAGCCGGCATGAATTGTGCGCAGAGTGCTATCTATTTCATAGTGCGTGATGCGCCCGACCTTGGGCGGGTTGGCTGCGGGGCGGCTTGGGCCTACGCTAATCGGCTTTCGAGAGGGTCAATCAATGAATGGCGTGGTGTTGTTGTGGTCGGTGTTGAATTTTTGCTGGTGTTCTTGGCTGTGGCCTTTGCGCTGAGCTGGCGGGCGGATCGCCCGGTGGCAACGCTGGTGGGGCGATGGGCACCTGAGGCCTTGGGCTCCCGGTTTGTGGAGGTGCGCGGCATGGCGGTGCACGTGCGGGACGAAGGACCGCACACTCCGAATACTTCGGAAGAAGGACCGCACACTCCGAGTACTTCGGAAGAAAGACCGCGCACTCCGAATACTTCGGAAGAAGAACCGCGCCATGGTTTAGAGCCGATTGTGCTTTTGCATGGTACAGGCGCGAGCTTGCACACTTGGGATGGCTGGGCGGCAGAGCTGGCCAAGACGCGGCGGGTGATTCGCTTTGACTTGCCCGGCTTTGGGTTGACGGGGCCTTACGCCGGCCACTGGTTGAATGAGGAAGGTGGGCGCTATTCACTGCTGAATTACGCTCAGTTTGTGACCGCGACCTTGGACGCTTTAGGCGTCACGCAGCCGGTGGTGTTGGCGGGCAATTCGCTGGGTGGGCAGATCGCTTGGGAGACGGCAGATTATTTACGCACAACTCAACCCCAGCGCGTAGCCAAGCTGATCTTGGTGGATTCGGCAGGGTATGACTTCACGCCGATTGATATGCCAAAAGCTTTTCAAGCGGCGGAGATTGCGCTGCTTTCGCCGATCACGGAAAACACCTTGCCACGGTTTTTGTTGGCGCAGGATGTGCGCAGTGTGTATGGCGATCCAGGCAAGGTGACACCGCAGTTGATTGACCGCTACTACGAGCTGGCTTTGCGCGAAGGCAATCGGCGCGCCTTGGGCTTGCGCATGCGCGAGCCGCGCTCCATTGCGCCCGAGCGGATTGCACAAATCACGCAGCCCACGCTGATCCTCTGGGGCGGCCAAGACCGCTTGATTCCGCCCTCGAATGCGGCGCTGTTTGCACACGATATCAAGGGCTCACAACTGGTGATGTTGGACCGGCTCGGCCATGTGCCGCAAGAGGAAGACCCGAAGCAGACGGTGGCGGCTGTGCAGGCATTCTTGGCGCAGAAATGAGTGAAAATTAAAGCCAAATCGACATCTGGCCGGCATAGAGTGTGCGCAAAGCGCTATTGAAATAATAGCGTTTAGATGGTTGATCAGTGTGGCTTGGGTGTTGGGCGATATGATTGCGGCAGGCAAGCTGCACCCAGCTTGCTGGGAATAGTTTCCATGTCGATTGATTTGATGTCTTCTCCTCGCAAATTTTCTTGGCGCGCGCGCAGCGTGACTTGGGCGGCTGCGTTTTGGGGTGTATGTGTGGTGTTGCCTGTGGGCATGAATTATTTGGCCCTGCTTTTGTTGCTGGCTGCGCTGCTGATAGCCGGGCGATGGCGCGAGGTGCTCAATTTGGATCGGCCGCTGCGGCCTTGGCTGATCGCAGCAATCGGTTTTCTTGGCGTGCATGCATTCATTTTGGCGATTCAGCCGATTTACTATGAGGAAACGCCGAGTAACTTGGTGCATGGCATTCGCTTGGTATTGACACTGTGGGTGGCGCTGGCCTTGCGCGGGGATGAGGCGGCGGCAGCGTTGAAGGCTATGGCGTTGGCGGGGATGGCCGCTGCGCTGGCTTTGATTGGTTTGCACTTCTTTTTTCCAGGTGGTGCAGCACCATTCTTTTACGCAAAAGTGGCGGGCAGTGGGAACAAATGGATTGCGGTATCGGTGCTGTTGGCTTTGTTGACAACGGCTGCGGTGCGCTACGCGTTCGAGCGCAATCGTCGCTACCGCTGGCCAGCTTGCCTGGCTGGGGCTTTGGCTTGCTTTGCGGTGCTGGTGGTGATGAATCAGCGCACGGCGTTTTTGCTGCTGGCGGTGGGTTTAGGCGCGGTGATGTTACATGCCTTTCGTCGCAAGCCGCAGTGGTTGCTGGCTGGCTTGGTCAGTGTGCTCTTGGCGGGGGTGGCCAGCTGGCATGCCTCGCCGCAAATCAGTCAAAAATTCATCGCAGGCGTGGAGCAGCTCAAACAAGCGCATGCGGGCCAGGTGAGCCAAGAAAGTATGGTGATCCGCTACGAGATGTATACCCAGACGGCACAAATGTGGCGTGAGCGGCCGTTGACAGGCTGGGGCATAGGCAGTTGGAATGATCAATGGAAGCGGCGCGTGCATCCGATCCTGCACCAATCCAATATGCCGCATAACGATGTGCTGTGGATGGGGGCACAGGCGGGGTGGCTGGGCGCTTTGAGTTGGCTGAGTTTGTTTGGCACGCTGCTGTGGCTGTGTTGGCGCACAATGACCTGGCGGCATCAGATTGCCTTTGCTTTTGTGGCCATGGTGTTGGCCAATGCGCAAGTTAATTCTGGGACGCGCGATGCAAATTTGGGGCTGCCGCTACTTTTTGCGATGGGCGCTGCAGTTGCGTGGGCGCGTGGCAAAGCCGCAGATGATGAGCGGGCGCTTCAGGCGGGGTGGGTGACTGCAAAGGCGTTATAGGCTTGCGTAAGCAGCAGCCAATGTGTCTCGTCCCACAAAGGCGCTTTGCCCAGGCGATGCTCTTTTCGCAAGGAGCGCAAAAGGCGTTGCAAATTTTCGGCCTTGAAGGCGGCATCGGCGCGGCGCTCGCAACGGTCGAAATCGATGATGAAAACTTGTCGGCTGATTGTTTCTGGCTCGCATTCCGTTTGGACCAAGATGTTGTGGGCATTTAAATCGCTGTGATGCACTTGCGCGGCATGCAGGCGGGCAACGGCTTGGCCAATGCTTTGCCACACTGCTTGCCACGCCAGTGATGGCTGGGCGCGAAATGCGTGTGTTTTGAGCAGTGGTGAATCAGCAGCGACTGCTTGCGCTAAGGTGCAAGTGTCTGGAATCCAGGCCATCAGCAGATCAGCGCGATAGACGATGCCAGATGCGGCGTAACGCGCTGCAAGGGGTTGCGCGACAGGTAAGCCTTGCGAGCGCATTTCGCGCAGCAATTGCCACTCGCGCATGGCGCGAGAGCGGTGCGAGGCTTCATGCAAGAAGCGATCATCCATGAGCTTGGCCACGAGGCCGCCGCGCTGGTAGTGGCGGGCGATGGCAAATGAATCTGTGTCACTGTGCCAAGACATGATCCGCACCCTGCCACGGCCAGCGGTTGTTTGTTTGGAAACGTCAAGGCCGGGCTGCTCGGATGTGCTCCACCAGTGATTGGGCAAGTTGGGTTGCTGCGAAGATTCTGCCCATTGCGTAGCGCCTGTTACGTCGACAAATGATTCGCTGGCGGCCAAACCCTTGGGTAGCCAAGGCAGCAGTTGAACCAAGGTGCGTGCAGCGCTGCCTTGCTGCGTTTGCATGAACTGGCGTGCTCGCATGCTGCGCTGCTGGTAGGTGCTGTTGGCGAGTTGGCTGTCTTGTAGCCAAGTGATGGCTGTCTCCCAAGCCTGCTGCAAACTGGCGCAGCGTTGACCTAAATTGTCTTGCTCGATTTGCGCATACACATCGTGGAAATTTTCTGTGTGGGGTCCAAAAATAACTGCTTGACCAACTGCCAAAGCCTCCAGCGGATTGTGGCCACCCACATCGTGCCAACTACCACCAACCATTGAAACCACGGCAAGGCGATACCACTGCTGCAGCTGTCCCATGGCATCGACGAGGATCACTTGCGCATCTGCTGCGACCACGCCACCAAGGCTTGCGCGATGCACGCGCAGTGACTGCGAATTGAGCCATTGCGCCACCGCTTCAAAGCGCTGAGGATGGCGCGGCACGATAACGGGCAACACGTGTTGAAGATCACCGCCTTTGGCCAGCGTCTGCCATACCGCTAAAAATCTTTTTCTTCTTGCGCATGGCTGCTGGCAAGCAGCACCAAACGCCTATCACGCAAACCGAGTTGCTCTACCTGATGCGCCGGCCAAGCAGGGCTGACCGCTGCATCAAATTTCAAATTGCCCGATAACCCAGTTTTCTCTTGGGCAAAACCCAAGGAAATCAAGGCAGCTTGGCTGGCTGCATCCGCGCAAGCCGCCCACTGCACGCTGCGCAGCGCCTGTCCGAGCAAACGCGGCCAGCGCTTGACCGAAGCAGCCGAGCGCTCATTCATCCGCGCATTGACCAGCACCACAGGAATCACCGCTTTCGCACACTGCGCCATCCAAAGCGGCCACAGCTCGCGCTCCATCAAGATCACCAGGCGCGGCTGCGTGCGTTCGATAAAACGGCGCACCGCGCCTACAGTGTCAATTGGCGCATACAACACGCGAAGACGCCGTGGCTGCAGCACCTCACACATCTTTTGCGCGAGATCTAAACCTGTGGGTGTTTGCGTCGTGAGCGTGATGCGCAGCAGCGGATCATGCGCCAGCAGCGCATCAATCAAAGGCTTGGCCGCCTGCACCTCGCCCATCGAAGCCGCATGCAGCCAGATGCCACCCCAAAATTGGGATCAACTGGCGGATAGCCCCAGCGCTGATCCCCATGATGCCAATACGCTGGTTGGCGCAGGCCGCGAAAGCCTAAAGCGGCCGCCAGCGGTACTTGAGCCACGGCCATCGCGCAGCGGTACAAGGCCAGCGGCCAGCCGCGATGCCATGCGAAGGCTTGCGCCATGCGAGAAGGCTCAGGCTTTAGCGCCAATGCTCAGCCACCCAAGGTGTGGGCGCAACGCGGCGGTACCATTTGCCGCTGATGCCAGCAATCGCATCGGGCGGATTCGGTTTACCATGGAAGGCCACGATGCGTGCGCCTTGAGGCAGCTTGGGTGTGGTGAACCAACTGGCCAGCGTATTGGGCATGCAGCTGCGCTTGAAGCTCACGCACCATTGCTGCGGCCAGTAGTTGAGCTTGCTTTGGCGCTGCAAAAATGTGTGATGAATTCTTGCTCGTTGCGCACAGGCTCAATTGAGCGTGGATAGTCGTTCTTTAAATATTCCAGCGCATCGGCGTGCGCGCCAATTGTGTAGACGTAGCACGAGGTATTGCCCGTGCCATCGGTTTTGTCCCATTCGCGGATGACGATGAACTCACCCTTTTGCTCAAAGAAAGGATCGAGACTGTCAACGATCACAATGTCCAGATCAAGAAACAATGTGCGGCCTTTGAGGTCATACAACTCTTCTTTGAAACTCGTGAGCTTGAGCCAGCCGTGGCCAAAGCTCCAAGGCTTGCGCTCATCAAATTCAGAAAAGCCTACCATCGGAATTGGCATGACTTCCACCGATGCGTCAATGCCATCGGCATCGTCGGTGAGGCAGACAAAACGATGCGGTCGTTTCAAATGACGCGCGACCATCGAGCGCAGGATGTTCACATACTCAGGGCCATATTTTTTGCCCCATTTGATGCACAGCACGTTGACCAAATCTGTCATGAGTATTTCCTATTGGATGGAGTGCTTCAGAATTACAGGCTCGCAGCTTTGGCGATCAGCCACTGTTTGAAAGCTGCTTTGAGTTCGCCGTGTTGCAAAGCTTGATCGACGGTGGCTTGCAGCATGCCCAGCTTGCTGCCGCAATCATGCCGCGTGCCTGCGAAGGGGAGTGCGCGAACGCCTTGTGTGGCGGCGAGGCGGGCAATACCGTCGGTGAGCTGAATCTCGCCGGTATGCGCGGGATTGCTGAGCGCTTGCTGCGCAATATCGCGCAGCTCGTGCAAGACACTAGGCGTGAGCACATAGCGACCCACGATGGCGGTGTTGGAGGGTGCAAGCTCAGGCTCCGGTTTTTCAACCATGCGCTCGATTTGAATCACGCCAGCATGATCAGCAGCACCCGCCACAATGCCATAACTGCTGACTTGCTCTCGCGCAACCTGCATCACAGCAATCACGCTTTGCCCGCTGCGTTGATATTCGCCCAGCAATTGCGCCAGCACGGGCGGCGAGCCCTGCATGAAATCATCGGCAAGCAACACAGCAAATGGCTCGTTGCCAATCAATTCTTGCGCACACAACACGGCATGCCCCAAACCGAGTGCACGCGGCTGACGAACATACACGCAACTCATGTCGTCGGGCGCTATCGAGCGAGCCAGCGCCAGTAGCTCGTGTTTGCCAGTTCGTTCTAGCTCGGTCTCTAATTCGTAAGCCGTATCAAAATGGTCTTCCACAGGTCGCTTGGTACGCCCCGTGACGAAGATCATTTGACGAATGCCGCTGGCATAGGCTTCTTCCACCGCATATTGAATCAAAGGCTTATCCACCACGGGCAGCATCTCTTTAGGCGAAGCTTTGGTGGCGGGCAAAAAGCGCGTGCCAAGACCCGCAATGGGGAAGACCGCTTTGCGCACGGGCGGGTGAGGGATGTGAGCAGAGGGTGCGCAAGACATGGGCTGATTATCGCCAATCCCAGCGCCGCTTTATGTGCCCAATCGTTGCACCGCCCAGATCACCTGATCGACCACAGCTTTCACCTTGGCAATCGCCGCTTCATCTTTCAAATGCCCTTGCGCATCAAATGCATCGCCTGCTTTGCCTAAAGCGAATTGCTGCGGAGCGACCCAGCATTGCAAGTTGCGCATCAGTGGCGCGAGGTGCTCCAAGCTGCGCAGGCCACCCATCATGCCGGGGGAGGCAGACAGCAAGCCCACCACTTTGCCAGCGAAGGGCTTGGTGCCGCTTTTCCAATTCTCCGCTTCGTCTTGGCTGCATTCTGCGCCAGCCTTGGCGGGGCTGCTGGCCCAATCAATCGTGTTTTTCAGCAGCGCGGTGTAGCTGCCGTTGTATTCGGGGCTGGCAATGATCCAGCCAGCATGGGCATGCATCATTTCTTTGAGGCGAATCACTGCGCCGGGTGTGCCGCGTGATTCGAGATCAGCGTTGTAGAGCGGGAAGTTGAGATCGCCTAGCTCGATATAGGTCGGGCGCGCATCTGCTTCGCGCACCAAGCGGGCGGCCTCTTTGGCGAGCTTGCGGTTGAAGGAATTGACGCGGCTAGAACCTGCGAAGATGAGGATGGAGTTGGCAGCGGTTGACATAGGGCGCAGTGTGCCAGAGGCTGCAAAGCCTTGGAGAGATTGGGCGAAAAGAGTAATAAATCACTATGAATTCAATAGCACTTGGCGCAGGTTTTATGCCGGCTAGTGGCTGATTTGGCTTAAAAATTCGCTTATTCACCCAAGGGTTTGAGCAACTGCGCCACATCGTCTTCGCTGAACAGCGCTTCTTTGCGCAGCGCCGCGCCGCTGAGCATGCTGCTGGCCAACTGGGCTTTGCGTTCTTGCAATTTGAGCATGCGCTCTTCAATCGTGCCGCTGGCGACCAGCTTGTAGACGAAGACCTGCGAGGTTTGGCCGATGCGGTGGGCGCGATCGGTGGCTTGGTTTTCGACCGCTGGATTCCACCAAGGATCGTAGTGAATCACGGTATCGGCCTGCGGCAAATTGAGGCCCACGCCGCCGGCTTTGAGGCTGATGAGAAACAGGCTCACCTTGCCGCTGGTGAATTGCTCAATGATCTCGTCGCGCTTTTTGGATTGGCCGGTGAGCTTGACCCAAGCGATTTTTCGCGCGGCCAGCTCTTGCTCGATCAGCTCCAGCATCGAGGTGAATTGCGAGAAGAGCAGAATCTTTCGGCCCTCTGCCAACATCTCAGGAAGCAACTCCATGAGCAATGCCATCTTGGCCGATTCTTTGACTTTTTGGCTGCCGGCAGCGGCACGAGGCGCGGATCGCAGCAGACCTGGCGCAGCTTGAGCAGCGCATCAAGCACTTGAATTTGCGAGCGAGCCAAGCCTTTATCGGCCAGCGCATCGCGCACGGCTTTCTCAGTCGCCAAGCGAATCGTTTCGTACAAATCGGCTTGCTTGCCTTCGAGCGAGACGGCGCTGAGCGTTTCAATTTTGTCGGGTAAATCGCTCAGCACTTCTTTCTTGGTGCGGCGCAGAATAAAGGGCGTGACGCGGCGGCTGAGCGAGGCGAGCATTTCGCTGTCACCATGCTTTTCAATCGGCGTGCGGTAGACATCTTTGAAGCGCTTGGCGCTGCCCAAAAAGCCGGGCATGAGAAAGTGAAACAAGCTCCACAGCTCGCCCAAATGATTTTCCATGGGCGTGCCCGAGAGGCAGACGCGCTGCTGCGCGGGAAGCTCATAGGCCACCTGAGCCGCATCGGTGGCTGCATTTTTTGATGTTTTGCGCTTCATCAAGCACCACCAGAGACCAGCGCTGCTTCATCCAGCGCTCTTTGTCGCGCGAA
>JAAUOI010000092.1 GCA_012036375.1 Allobrachymonas sp.
TCTTTCCTCCCCTGCTTCGCCTACCGATCAACGCGCCGTGGCGATGACCAGTGTGTTCGCGCCCGCTGTTGCCGCCATTGCAGATTTTGAGCCGCATTGGAATGCTTCGCTGTTTAAGCAGGGTACAGAAATCGAAGCAATTTCTCGTGGCAATCTGGAAATGTCGATTGCTTCAGCGCAAGAGTTGGCTGAGTTTTTGCCGGAGTTCAGTGTGTTCTCCGCAGGCTATGTGCACCGCGATGCGGCGCATCAAGTGCGTGTTTTCAATTCCGACTTCTTCCAACCCTACAAAAAGAAAGTGGAAGACCGCCTGAAAGTGAAATTGCTCTCAGTGATGTATCTGGGTCGCCGCCAGATCAATCTGCGCAGCGACAAACAAATCAACACGCCAGCGGATATGGCGGGTGTGAAGCTGCGCATGCCAGGCTCTGAGGCGTGGCTGTTCTTGGGGCGTGCGTTGGGCGCAAATCCTGTGCCGATGGCATTTACCGAGGTGTACACCGGCTTGCAAACTGGCGCGATTGATGGGCAAGACAATCCGCTTCCTACCGTGCGCGATGCAAAGTTTTTTGAGGTGACCAAGCAAGTGGTGCTGACCAGTCATTTGGTGGACCTGAACTACCTGACCATCAGCAAAGCCGTGTGGGATCGCCTCACGCCTGCGCAGCAAGCGACGGTGCAAAAAGCAGCCGACGATGCCGCCGCTTCGGGCCGTCAAAAGCAATTGGCGCTGGAAGGCGAACTGGAGGCTTTCTTGAAAGAGAAAGGTCTCAAGGTCTACACGCCAAATTTGGATGCCTTCCGCAAGCAAGTGCAAGAGGCGTATCTGAAGTCTGATTTGGCGAAGAACTGGGAGCGCGGTGCACTTGAGAAAATCAACGCCCTGTGATTTTTCTGTGCAAGCGCCTCACCATGCCAACCAAAAGAGCTTGGTGGCAGGCTAGGGCTGATGATGTGGCGGTCGGCTTGCTGACCGCCATGTTTTTGACCTTTATCCTGCAAATCACCGCCCGTTATGTGCTCAATGCGCCGATTGAATGGACGCTCGAAGTCTGCCTGACATTGTGGTTGTGGACGGTGTTTTGGGCATCTGCTTTTTGCCTGCGAGATGCCGACCATATTCGCTTTGACATGCTCTACTTGGTGGTGGGCAAAAAGGCGCGGCGCGTGATGGCTGCTTTGAGCGCATTGGCCATTATGGCGGCTATGGCTTTGGCACTGCCAGGCACTTGGGATTTTGTGAGTTTTCTGAAGATTAAAAAAAGCGCCTCCCTGCGCATTCCATTGTTTTATATCTTCAGCATCTATATCGTGTTCATGGCGGCGACGATAGCTGCTTATGGCTGGCGACTGTGGAAGATCATTCAAAGTGAAGAGGCTTTGAATGAAGGAGTGGTCGCGCGATGAGCCTCGCTTTTATTTTGTGTATTGGCACAATGTTTTTATTAGCAGCCATTGGTGCACCGATTGCGTATTCGATCATCTGCGCAGCGGTGGTGTATTTGTTCACTGCGGGGCAAGACTTAGGCATCGCGGGCGAGCAAATCATTTATGGTTTGTATGACAGCTTTGTGTTGCTAGCCGTGCCGCTGTTTATCGTCGCAGCCAACATCATGAATGCGGGCACGATCAGCGAGCGGCTCTTGCAGTTTTGCGTGGTACTGGTCGGGCGGCTCAAAGGCGGCTTGGGGCATGTGAATATCATATCTAGCTTGATTTTTTCAGGCATGTCGGGCTCGGCGGTGGCCGATGCGGCGGGTATTGGTAAGGTGATTATTGGCATGATGGTTAAAAGCGGGCATTACACCGCAGGCTATGCCGCAGCAATAACCGCTGCCTCAGCTACGATTGGCCCGATTATTCCACCTTCGATCCCGATGGTTTTGTATGCCTTGGTGTCGGACGCTTCGATTGGATTTTTATTTTTAGGTGGCGTGCTGCCTGGTTTGCTCATGGGCGTGATGCTGATGATCATGAACGCGGTCATTTGTCATCGGCGCGGTTTTGCGGCAGATGCTGCGCCGCCTTGGTCAGAGTTGCCCAAAGCCACGGTACGGGCGTTTCCGGCGCTTTTGCTGCCGGTGATTTTGCTGTTTGGCATTTATGGTGGCGCAACCACGCCGACTGAGGCTGCGGCGGTGGCTGCGGCGTATGCGCTCTTGGTGTCTGCACTGCTTTACCGTGCGTTGAAATGGGGTGATTTGCGCAGTGTGATGATGGACAGCGTGCGCTCCTCTGCCTCGGTGGGCTTGGTGATTGGTGGCGCTTTGATTTTGAATTACATCGTCGCCTCGGAAGGTATCCCTGCCATGCTCGCACAATGGCTCAAGGGCATGGATGTCACGCCCATGGGCTTCATGATTGCTTGCAATTTGCTCCTGCTGGCCTTGGGCTGTGTGCTGGATGCGAGCACGATCATTTTGGTGATCGTGCCGCTGTTTTTAGCGACTTGCAAGGCGTTAGGAATTGATCTGGTTTACTTTGGCGTCGTGGTGGTGATCAATTGCATGATTGGCTTGATCACGCCGCCTTACGGTGTGTTGCTCTTTGTGATCAATGGTACGACTGGCATCAAATTGGCCGACATGATTCGGGAAATTTGGCCGTTCTTGATTGCGCTGCTGATTGCTTTGGCGCTGATGGTGGCGTTTCCGCAAATTATTTTGTGGCTACCGCAGCAGTTTGGCTATGTGCCGACGAAGTTTTGAATGGCGGTTGATTTTTGTGAGTTCAATCCTATGACATCTGCTTATCAAGCGCATGCAGGCGTTTGGCCAGCCATGCTCACGCCTTTGCGTGCGGATGGCGCGATTGATCTGGATCGTTTGGCAAGCCATGCCAAGCGCTTAATGGCCGCTGGCTGTTCGGGCGTGACGCTATTTGGCACAACCGGCGAAGGTCCTTCGTTTTCTAGCGCTGAACGCATGCAGGCGCTGGATGCCTTGGTGGCCCAGGGTATACCTGCGAAGCACATCATCGTTCACACCAGTTGCACAGCTTTGCCTGAGACGCTCGCGCTCACGCGCCATGCCACGCAGCTGGATGTGCACGCCTGCCTGATCTTGCCGCCATTCTTCTTCAAAGGCATCAGCGATGAAGGCGTTTTAGATTACTACACGCAGATCTTCGAGGTCTGCGCTGATTTGTCTTTGCGTGTAGTGCTCTATCACATTCCGCAGGTGATTGGCGTGTCGCTCTCATCTGCGGTGATGGCGAGTTTGCTCCAGCGCTACTCGGGGCGCATCCTAGGTCTCAAAGACAGCAGCGGTCAGCTCGAAGGCTCGCTGGCGCATGCCAAAGCCTTCATGCCCCCGATGCAGGTGTGGGTGGGCAATGAGCTGGATATTCCGCAGATGGTGTCTTTGGGGACGAAAGGCGCTGTCAGCGGCGTGGCCAATATGCTGCCGCAATTGGTGAGTAACTTGGTGATGCAGCGCGATGCAGCCACTGTCGCGGCCAATTTAGCGCGAACCCAAGCATTTTTGAGTCTCGTGGGTGGCTACACGATGATTCCTGCGTTCAAAGTCATCATGGCCATGATCGACGATGACCTAGGCTGGCTTCGCGTCCGTGCGCCGCTACAGCAACTCACGGATGCGCAAGTGGCTCGGTTGCGCGAGCAATGGACGGCGTTTCAACCCAGTGAACCAATAGGCTAGAACGGATTGCTTGAAGGGAGCTGGGCAATAAAACAGCTATAATACAAGGCTTTGCTGATTGACAGCGAAGCCCAGCACGGCAAAAGCGATGGTCGCTTTTGTCCGCAAGTTCAATCCTCACCAAGGAAATACCATGACCATCAACAAGGCAGAAATTGTCAAAGAAAACGCGCGCGGCGCGGCAGATACGGGCTCTCCAGAAGTGCAAGTTGCGCTGCTCACGGCTCGTATCAACTACCTCACACCCCACTTCAAAGAGCACGCGAAAGACCACCATGGTCGCCGTGGCTTGCTGCGCATGGTCTCCCAGCGCAAGAGCTTGCTCAGCTATTTGAAGCGCAAAGATCCCAAGCGTTATACCGCTTTGATCGCCAAACTGGGTCTGCGCAAGTAACCATCACGTATTAGGCGCAACAAGTCAAACGCCTGAGTCTGCAACACGCGGTCTCAGGCGTTTTTTACTTCTGAAAAGGCTTTGAGCTACGCAGCCTGTTGTTTTATAAGTTTTTTTCGGAGTGTTTGAGGCAATTGTGAGCGAGAGCTGTGTCATTCCAAAGGTCTGCAAGTCCTTTGTGCATCTTTGGAATGGCATCGCGTTCATGGATCTTCAAACTCTCTCCCATCAGTGCAGGGCATGCACTTTTTAAGTGTTTTTGGCAGTTAGCCGGCATAAAATATGCGCCGAATGCTATCAAAATCATAGTTTATGAAATGAGAGACAGATCATGACAATGTTTAATAAAGTGACCAAAACCTTCCAATGGGGTCGTCATACCGTCCGCATGGAAACCGGCGAAATCGCTCGCCAATCCACCGGCGCAGTGCTGCTCGATATGGATGGCACGGTGGTGCTGGCTACCGTGGTGGCCAGTAAATCAGCCAAGCCCGGCCAAGATTTCTTCCCCCTCACGGTGGATTACATCGAGAAAACCTATGCCGCTGGCAAGATTCCCGGCAGCTTTTTCAAGCGCGAAGCCAAGCCTTCTGAGCTGGAAACGCTGACCAGCCGCCTGATTGACCGCCCCATTCGCCCGCTGTTCCCAGAAGGTTTTTACAACGAAGTGCATTTGGTGATCCACACCGTCTCGCTCAACCCTGAAGTTGATGCCGATATTGCCGCGTTGATCGCATCGAGCGCCGCTTTGTCCATCTCTGGCATTCCCTTCGCAGGCCCTGTGGGCGCGGCGCGTGTGGGCTACATCAATGGCGAATATGTGCTGAACCCAAGTCAAGCCATGGTCAAAACCAGCAAGATGGACTTGGTCGTCGCCGGCACGGAAGCGGCTGTGTTGATGGTCGAATCCGAGGCCGATCAATTGTCCGAAGACGTGATGCTCGGCGGCGTGGTGTTTGGCCATGAGCAAAGCCGCATCGCCATCAACGCGATTCATGAGTTCGTGCGCGAAGCGGGCAAGCCACTGTGGGCTGAAAGCGGCACATGGGCACCTGAAGTGAAAGATGAAGATCTGACTGCGAAAGTGGTGGCACTGGCCGAAGAAAAAATCAAGGCCGCCTACCAAATCCGCAACAAGCAAACCCGCACGCAAGCTTGCCGCGAGGTGTATGCCGCCGCAAAGCAGGCCTCACCGAACAGGGCGTGGCGTTTGACGGCGTGAAGGTCGATAACATGCTGTTTGAGATTGAGGCGCGCACCGTGCGCAGCCAAATCTTGGCCGGCGAGCCGCGCATTGATGGCCGCGACACACGCACCGTCCGCCCCATCGAAATCCGCAACGGCGTGCTGCCCCGCACCCACGGCTCTGCCTTGTTCACACGCGGCGAAACTCAAGCTTTGGTGATCACCACGCTGGGCACCGAGCGCGATGCGCAGCGCATTGATGCGCTGGCTGGCGAGTTTGAAGATCGTCTTCATGTTCCACTACAACATGCCATCCGTTTGCCACTGGCGAAGTCGGGCCGCATGGGTTCGACCAAGCGCCGCGAAGTCGGCCATGGCCGTTTGGCCAAGCGCGCTTTGATCGCTGCTTTGCCATCCAAAGAAGATTTCCCGTACACGCTGCGCGTGGTCTCGGAAATCACCGAATCGAATGGTTCTTCGTCAATGGCCTCCGTCTGCGGCGGCTGCTTGTCGCTCATGGACGCTGGCGTGCCGATGAAAGCGCACGTCGCGGGCATTGCGATGGGCTTGATCAAAGAAGGCAATCGCTTCGCTGTACTCACCGATATTTTGGGCGATGAAGATCACCTAGGCGATATGGATTTCAAAGTGGCCGGTACGACCAACGGCATCACTGCTTTGCAGATGGACATCAAAATCCAAGGCATCACCAAAGAGATCATGCAAGTGGCGTTGGCGCAAGCTAAAGAAGCGCGTATGCACATCTTGGGCAAGATGCAAGAAGCGATGGCTGTGGCCAATACCGAAGTGAGCGATTTCGCACCGCGCCTGTACACCATGAAGATCAATCCCGAGAAGATTCGTGATGTGATCGGCAAAGGCGGCGCAACGATTCGCGCACTCACGGAAGAGACCGGCTGCACGATTGACATCGGCGAAGACGGCACGATCACGATTGCCTCCACCGACGCAGCCAAAGCCGAAGTGGCCAAGCAGCGCATCACCGAGATCACCGCAGAAGTCGAAGTCGGCAAGATCTACGAAGGCCCTGTGACCAAGATTTTGGAATTCGGTGCATTGATCAACTTGCTGCCAGGCAAAGATGGCTTGTTGCACATCAGCCAAATCGCTTTCGAGCGTGTGGAAAAAGTGGAAGACTATTTGCAAGAAGGCCAGATCGTGCGCGTCAAAGCGCTTGAGACGGACGATAAAGGCCGCGTGAAGCTGTCGATGAAAGCTTTGCTGGACAAGCCGGAAGGTTATGTGGAGCCAGAGCGTGCGCCCCGTGAATTCCGTGAGCGCTCAGACCGCGGCGATCGCTTTGGTGGCCGTGGCGGTGATCGTGGCTCTCGTGGCGGTGACGACCGCGCTCCGCGCGGAGAGCGCCCACCCCGCGAAGATCGTGCTCCCCGCGAAGACCGTGGTGATCGCGCACCTCGCGATGAGCAGCAACAGCAGCAGCAATAAGTTGGCTGGAGTACATAGGCTGCGCTAGATGCTATAAATAGAATAGCACCTCGCGCAGATTCTATGCCGGCTAGAGGCTAAAACACTGTGAAAACCGTCGAAATCAGCGCTTTTGGCGCGCCTGATGTCTTGCGCATGGCCGAGCGGCCAGATGCAGTCGCGGGTGCGGGCGAAGTGTTAATTCGCGTGGCGGCTTCGGGTGTGAATCGGCCGGATGTGTTGCAGCGCACGGGGGGTTATCCTGTGCCGCCGGGGGCGAGTGATATTCCGGGTCTGGAGGTGGCGGGCGAGATCGTGGGTGGCGATGTTGCGGCGATACTTACTGCGGGATTCAAGATCGGCGATCGAGTTTGCGCACTCGTTGCTGGCGGTGGTTACGCCGAGCTTTGCGCAGCACCCATCAGTTCTTGTTTGCCCGTACCGCGTGGCCTGTCGATGCTTGAAGCGGCGAGCCTGCCAGAGACGTTTTTCACTGTGTGGAGCAATGTGTTTGACCGCGCAGGGCTCACAAGCGGCGAGAGCATTTTGATCCAGGGCGGCACGAGCGGCATTGGCGTGACGGCGATTCAATGGCGAAAGCTTTTGGTGCAACTGTGTTTGCCACTGCTGGTAGTGATGAAAAATGTACGGCTTGCTTGAAGCTTGGCGCAGATCACGCGATCAACTATAAAACGCAGGATTTCGCTGAGGAAATCAAGCGGTTGACGGGTGCTGCATATTCGGGTGGCATGCTATCGAACCAGCAGGCTGGCGGTGTGAACGTCATCCTCGACATGGTCGCCGGCAGCTATGTGGCCAAAGAGGTCGAATGCTTGGCCGAAGAGGGCAGGCTGGTGATCATTGCGGTGCAGGGCGGTGTGAAGGCGGAGTTCAACGCAGGCTTGGTGTTGCGTCGCCGCTTGCAAATTACCGGCTCCACGCTGCGCCCGCGCCCAGTGGCTTTCAAAGCGGCGATTGCTGCGAATCTCAAAGAAAAAGTCTGGCCACTTCTTGAAGCTGGAACGATCAAACCCATTATTTACAAGAGCTTTTCTCCTGCACAAGCCGCAGACGCGCATGCGCTCATGGAAAGCAACCAGCACATTGGAAAAATCGTGTTGGATTGGAAGCAACTTTGAAGTCTTCGCTATGAAAAAACTCATCGCTGGCAATTGGAAAATGAATGGCTCTTTGGTAGCCAACGAACTGCTCATCAGCGAGTTGCTCGCGGGTTTGAAACAAGCAGGTGGCTCGCCAGTTTGCGATGTGGCCGTTTGCGTGCCCGCGCCTTATCTCGCGCAGCTCTCTGGCCTTATTCATCGTCCCTTTTTAAGCCAAAATGACGGTATAGCCGGCAAGAATACTGCGCGGAGTGCTATTGAATTAGGAGCGCAGGATGTCTCTTGGCAGGCCAGCGGCGCATATACCGGTGAAGTCTCGGGCAGCATGCTCAAGGATTTTGGCGTGCGTTATTGCATCGTTGGCCACAGCGAGAGGCGCGCTTATCACGGCGAATCGAGCCAAACCGTTGCGCTCAAAACTAAGGCGGCTTTGGCTGCCGGCATCACGCCCATCGTTTGTGTGGGTGAAACGCTTGCTGAGCGCGACGCGGGGCAAACGGAAAACGTCGTCAAACGCCAGCTCGCTGCTGTGATTCATGACAACGGCCATTGCATCAGCGAAATCGTTGTCGCTTATGAGCCGGTTTGGGCGATTGGTACGGGTAAGACAGCTACGCCAGAAGAGGCGCAGGCCGTGCATGCTGTGCTGCGTGCGCAGCTTAAAGCGGCCAGCAGTGCGGCTGAGGGCAGGGTGCGGATTTTGTATGGCGGCAGCATGAATGCGAAGAATGCCAAAGAGCTACTCGCGCAACCAGACATCGATGGCGGCTTGATAGGCGGTGCATCGCTCAAAGCCGCAGATTTCATGCAAATCATTCAAGCAGCCGGCTAATTTGCTGCGCCGAGTGCTCTTATTTTTATAGCGTTAAAATATAGTTTGTTGAAAGTTTTTTTATGCAAGTTCTCAATACGATTTTATTTGCGGTTCAGATTCTGAGCGCTTTGGCAATGATTGGCCTCATCTTGGTGCAGCATGGCAAAGGCGCAGACATGGGCGCGGCCTTTGGCTCGGGCAGCTCAGGCAGCTTATTTGGGGCCTCGGGCAGCGCCAATCTTTTTGTCGCGCTTCACAGCAGTTTTAGCGACCGTTTTTTCGTGAGCACCCTAGGCTTGGCTTACACCAGCGGCGTGCGTCCTGCAGGTTCGGGCTCGGTGCTGGATAAAGCACCTGTCACGGCGCCTTCCTCTTCGCCAGCTGGCGTGACAGCGCCCAGAGGCTTCCGGTGCGCAGGCAATTCCGACTGCGCCGAGTGCTCCCTCTACTGCGCCTGCCCCATCAGTACCTGCTGCTCCAGCAGCTTCTGGCGCTAGCAAATAAGCGCGTTGCTCAAGCTCAAATTAGCCGGGCAACGCCCTCGAATAGAGCGTTTTTCAAGCTAAAATTGAGGGCTGTTTGCTACTGGCAATTCCTCAAGCTAGCAAGCAGTAACAACATGCCGTCGTGGTGGAATTGGTAGACACGCTATCTTGAGGTGGTAGTGGCGAAAGCTGTGCGAGTTCGAGTCTCGCCGTCGGCACCAAATTTGACAAGCGGCTCAGACGAAAATCTGAGCCGCTTCCGTCTAAAGCAATAGAGCATCCGACATGAATCTCCAAGAATACCTGCCGATTTTGCTGTTCATTCTGGTTGGCATTGGTGTTGGTGTTGTGCCTCAAGTGCTCGGCTACGTGCTTGGCCCCCGCAAGCCCGATGCGGCCAAAGATTCTCCTTACGAATGCGGCTTCGAGGCCTTTGAAGATGCGCGCATGAAATTCGATGTGCGCTACTACCTCGTGGCCATTCTTTTTATTCTTTTCGATCTGGAAATCGCCTTCCTCTTTCCGTGGGCTGCGGCTCTGCGCGAAATTGGGCCAGTGGGTTTCTGGTCGGTCATGGTTTTCCTCTCCG
>JAAUOI010000093.1 GCA_012036375.1 Allobrachymonas sp.
CATTGAACAGTCCAGACGATGCCAAAGGCAAGAAACTGCGCACCTTTCCTAATGAATGATGCGTTGGCAGCTCGAAGCCATGGGATTCAACATTCAGATCATGCCGCTGCCAGAGGTCTATTTGGCCATTCAACAAGGTGCTGTGTCTGGACAAGAAAACCCAATAGACACGATTGCTTCCAACAAGTTTTTTGAAGTTGCACCGCATGTGACCTTGACCAATCACGTCTACAGCCCAATTCCTATGGCTATCTCGGAGCGCACCTGGCAGCGTCTGTCGCCGGTAGATCGCGAAGCAGTTGCCCGAGCAGCACGCGAAGTTGCGCCTTTCCAGCGCAGCTTCATCCGTGATAACGATGAAAAACTGCTGGCTGATATGGCCTCCAAAGGTGCCAAAATCAATCGCAAGCCCAACACGGAGGCCTTCCGCAAGTCCGTAGAGCCTGTGTATGCCAAGGCTCGCGAGAAGTATGGCGCTGATGTTGACCGCGTGCTGGCTGATGCTGCCGCTGTGCGCAAGGCTGTGAAATAAGGGGGCGTTGATGAGTTTCGCCGCAGCCCGGGGATCGCTTCCCCTGCCCATACGCTGGCTTGGATGGATCATTGATGTCCTGATGATTTTATTAGGGGCAGCGCTCGTCGTGGTCGTCTTCGGCAATGTGATCTTGCATGCCTTCGACAAAGACATCGCGTGGACAACCGAGTTTGGCGAATTGGTCATGGTATGGATCACATTCTTGGGCGTGACGGCTGCGGTACAGCGTAATTTGCACATGGCTGTCTCGGAACTCATCGACTTACTGCCAGAACCCGGCCCACGACGTATCGCAGACGGCATCATTCAATTGGCTATTGGTGCCTTGCTTGCATTGCTGACTTGGAAAGGCGCTATTGCAGCAGATTCAGGTTGGCAAAGCGAGCTCACTGTGACTGGCTGGCCTGTTGCAATTCAATATTTTGCACTTCCTGTCTGCTCTGCCATCGCATTGATCTTTGTGGCTTGGGATTTGCTGCAAATCGCACGTGGCGTTCCACGCCAGCAGCGCTACGGCTCTAGCAGCGTGGCCACGGCCTGAAAGATAACTTATGTTGCTCGTATTTATTTTTGTGGTGTTTTTCGCGCTGGCGCTGGCGGGTTTGCCCGTGGTTTGGTCTATCTTGGGCACGACGGTTTTGACGATTGCGGCGTTTGGTTTGAGCCACCCGCTGGAGACCATTTTCTTAACCTATATCGGCGGCGTTGAGCCATTCATTTTGATTGCCGTTCCATTGTTTATCGTGGCTGGTGAACTATTCTCACGTGGTGGTGTAGGTGAACGAATCATTCGTTTTGCGCGATCTTTGTTTTGCGCGTTACCTGGTGGGTTAGGTATTGTTACAGTCGCTTCCTGCTTGTTATTCGGCGGGGTTTCTGGTTCAGCCATTGCAGGTGCTGCGGCAATCGGCACTGTGATGATTCCTGCGCTTTCAAAGCAAGGTTATTCTCCCGCTTTTTCCTCTGCTTTGATTGCCGCAGCGGGCACTTTGGCGATCATCATGCCGCCCTCGATACCACTGCTGGTTTACGGCTATGTATCAGGCGCATCAGTGCGCGACTTATTCTTATCGGGTATCGTGCCTGCCGTATTGTTTGGCCTAGGTTTGATGCTGGTGTGCGTCTGGTATGGAATCAGCACCGGCTGTGATCGCGGCGAAAAGCGTGCATCAGCTGATGAAATTTGGACTTCCTTCAAAGATGCATTCCCTGCGCTGCTCATGCCAGCGATCATTTTGGGCGGTATTTGGACAGGCTATTTCACGCCCACGGAATCCGCTGTAGTTGCGGTGGCTTATGGCTTGGTGGTTGCGATGTTTTGGTATCGATCAATTAGCTGGCGCGATTTGCCCAGTATTCTTCACAGCGCATTTTTAACCAGCGCGGTAGTGATGGCAGTGGTTGGCGCAACGGCTGCATTGGCATGGATCATCACCGTCGAACAAGTGCCGATGGTGATGACCGACTGGGTCAAAACGGTCGCCACCAATGGATGGACTTTCTTCTTGCTGATCAATATTTTCCTGCTAGTTTTGGGTATTTTTTTGGAGCCACTGCCTGCGCTCGTGTTGACAGCTCCTCTGTTTGTACCTTTGGCAGCCACTTACGGAATTGACCCCGTTCACCTCGGCTTGGTCATGACCTGTAACTTGGCTATTGGTCTGTACACACCGCCCGTAGGTGGCACGTTGTTTGTTGCCGCAAAATCGGTCAGGTCGGCATGGGAGCCATATCGCGGGCGTTAATTCCGCTGTTTGTGGTGTCTGTTTTGGTATTGCTTTTGATCACATACGTACCTGCACTTCCGATGTCGATGGTGTGGCTGCTTCGTTAGTCCATCGATCTTTTTACTGATCCGAAAGAAGTACTCCATGTTTGCCATCACCGTAGATTTCTCCATCAAACCTGAGCATCGCGAAGCTTTCATGCAAGGCATGCTGGCTAATGCTAAAGCTTCGCTTGAGCGAGAAGAAGGCTGCTTGCAATTTGATGTCTGTGTATCAACAGAAAACGATTGCCATGTCTTTCTTTATGAAATCTATCGCCACAAAGAAGATTTCGATGCGCATCTCAAGACAGAGCATTTCATTGAATTCAACGCTGCCAGTGCTGCGCAGTTTGCTAGCAAAACTGTGTACAGCTTTGAACGAGCAGCTTTTTAAAACGCGCAGAGATTTAACCGCGATGAGGGAATAGGCGATACATGATGCGCTCCTCACTCTATCGCAACTCTATTGCCGACGCAGTGTCGGTCATTACACCAGCAAATTTTTTCCATACTCTGTTGTGGTGGCAACTCTGGCGGCTGCCTCGATGATCACTCAATGAGATCGATGCATCTCGATTCAATCAGTTCAAGCATTAAGAGGTTTGCCATGAATTCACATCATTTTTTTCGTTTTCTTTTATCTTTAGCCACCAGTACGGTTCTACTTGCAGGCGGTGCGACAGCACAAAATCGGGAGCTGGTGGTGGCTCAAGTCGCACCCTTTGGTGGCCCATTGGCCGTCTCTGGGCGCGATTTCAACTTAGGTGCCATGATCGCCTTCGATGAAGTCAACAGCCAAGGCGGCATTCGCGGTACACCTGTGCGCTTGATTTCGCGCGATGATGGTTACCGGCCCGCAGACACTGTGGCGCACGTCAAAGATGTTTTGGCAAACTACAACCCAGTTGCACTGTTGGGTATGTGGGGCTCAGACAGCGTTCAGGCCGTGTTGGATAGCGGTGCATTGACTGATTCTGGATTGGCCGTGATTGGCGTGCGATCTGGCGTGAGCAGCCTGCGCAGCAATACTCAGCTCTTCCATATCCGCGCCAGCTATCGCGATGAAGTGCAGCGCATCTTGGATCAGATCGCCACTATGGGCAGCAGTCGCATTGCCTTCGTTTACGAAGATGATGCCTTTGGGCGTGAAGCCATCGAAGATGCGAAAACCCTCATGGCGGTTCGCAATATCAAACCTGCCCTGCTTCATAAGCAAGGCAAGAATCAACTCGATGTGGCAAACGCCATCGCGCAAATCGCTCCTGTTCAACCTCAAGCTTTGATCATCATCGCCAACACGCCGGTGGCTGCCGCCTTGATCAAGGGCGTGCGCACAGCCGCGCTCAGCCCCTTTATCTTCACTACTTCCACTGTAGATGCCGAACAAATGGCCAGCCAGCTCGGTGGCATGGCAGGCGGCGTAGCTGTGGCGCAAGGCGTGCCGAGTCCTTATCGGGCCTCTGCTCCCATTGCACTTGAATTTAGCAAGCGAATCCGCGATCTGGGCATTGATCCTGCCCGCGTTAATTTTTCTTCTATGGAAGGCTATGTGACAGCGAAGGTGCTGATTGAGGGCTTGCGCAGAAGTGCAGCCGTCAGTAAAGGAGTGAGCCGCAAAGATGTTGTGAAAGCATTGGAAGGCATGCAGCGCACCGATCTTGGCGGCTTCGTTGTCGAATTTGCCGCCAATAAGCGTGAAGGTTCGCGCTATGTGAACTTATCCATGATCGGCACCGATGGCCGCATTCGCCAATAAATCCAGAGCGCCTCAAGGAGTCTCAAGATGAATCGCACTATCTTTGTATCAGTGACTATATTTTTCATAGCACTCTGCGCAGCTTGGATGCCGGCAAAAGCCCAAAATACAGCACAAAAGCAAAATATCACGCTGAAATTCAATCATACGGATACGCCTTCGGGCACACGCCATTTAGCGGCTGAATTGTTTGCACAGCGCGTGGCGCAATTGAGCAATGGACGCATCAAAGTGATGGTCTTCCATTCGGGGCAACTTGGCAACGATCCGCAAAGCATCAAACTTGTCTCAGAGGGCAAGCTGGATTTCACGGTGAGCGCCACGGGCAGTTACGCAAGCTTCGTGCCGCAGCTCAATCTCACTGCCCTGCCTTATCTCGTCGGCAGTTATGAAGAGGGTTGGCGTTTTTATGATCAATCGCCTTGGCTCAAAGAGCAGTTTGACAAATTGCCTGCTAAAGGCTTGCGCCATCTCGCCACTTGGGAAGCAGGTTTTCGCAGTTTTACGACCAAATCGCCTTTGTCCAGCCCAGCTGATGCTCAGGGTAAAAAAATGCGCGTGTTCCCTAACGAGATGATTCAATGGATCGTTCAAGCTGTGGGCTATGAGCCTGTCGTGATCCCCGTGACTGAGGTGTACAGCGCCATCCAGCAAGGCAGAGTCGATGGGCAGGAAAATCCGATTGACACCATCCGAGCGCTGCGTTTCTACGAAGTCGCCCCAAATATCGCACTCACGCAGCACGTCTACAGCCCGCTGCCTGTGGTTGTTTCTGAGCAAAGCTGGGCGAAACTGTCAAAAGCGGATCAGCAATTGATCGACAAAGCCGCTGACGAATCACAAGCCTTCTCGCGCACCACGGTTCGCCAGCAAGACGAGCGCAATTTACAGCAAATGCAAGCAGCAGGTGCAAAAATCACACGTCCAGACGCGGCAGCATTCAGCAATGCAATGAAACCGGTGTACGAAAAAGCGCGTGCAAAATACGGCACGGATGTTGACGCGGTTTTGAAAGATTCCGAGTTAAGCCGCTCAAGCGCAAAACGCTAAGGAATTGACTTGATGAAGAATATTGGAATGAGACAAAGCTTGCTACTGGGCTGTATTGCCGATGATTTCACAGGTGCGACTGACTTAGCCAACAATCTCGTGCGCTCAGGCATGCGCGTGATGCAAATCAATGGCGTGCCTTCGCAAGATTTGTCTGCGCCTGTGGATGCCGTCGTCATTGCACTGAAGTCGCGTACGACTCCTGCACTTGAGGCTGTCGATCAATCGCTAGCTGCTTATTTGTGGCTTAAAAAGCAGGGCAGCCGGCAGATTTACTTCAAGTATTGCTCTACTTTCGATAGCACATCGCAAGGCAATATTGGCCCAGTGACCGAAGCCTTGATGGAGGCGATCGGTGCAGATTTCACGATTGCCACCCCGGCCTTTCCAGATAACGGGCGTACCGTGTTCAAAGGGCATCTGTTCGCTGGCGATACCTTGCTGAGCGAAAGCGGCATGCAAAACCATCCACTCACGCCCATGACGGATGCGAACCTCGTGCGCGTGTTGCAAGCGCAATGCCAACGCAAGGTGGGCTTGGTCGATTACAAAACGGTGATGGCAGGCGCTACCGCGATTGAGCAGCGCTTTGCGGCGCTGCGCGAGCAAGGGGTGAGCATTGCGATTGTGGATGCCATCTCCAATGATGATTTGATGCGCTTAGGGCTCGCATTGAAGAGTCTGCCATTGCTGACGGCGGGCTCTGGCGTAGCGATTGGTTTGGCTCAGAACCACGGCATCGCCCCATCCAGCCAAGCCAGCACATTGCCTCCACCGACTGGACTTCAGGCCATCGTCTCAGGCAGCTGCTCGCTTGCAACCAACCGGCAGGTGCAGCATTTCATGCAAACAGACTTACCCTCTCTAGCGATTGACCCACAACAACTTGCGCAAGGCAAAGATGTCGTCGCGCAAGCCTTATCTTGGGCTGCACCGCGTATGGCGCAATCACCCGTGTTGATCTATTCCACCGCCAATGCGCAAGCATTGCAGGGCGTACAAAATCAGCTCGGCGCACAGGCTGCGGGCGAGATGGTGGAGCATGCCTTGGCCAGTATCGCCCGAGGGCTGGTGCAATTGGGTGTGCGTCAGCTCGTCGTGGCAGGTGGCGAAACATCGGGCGCCTGTGTGCAGGCTCTGAAAGTTGCGCAAATGCAAATCGGCTCTCAGATTGATCCCGGCGTGCCTTGGTGTTATGCACATTCAGATGCGAGTGACGGTGCGGGGCTTCATTTAACTTTGAAATCTGGAAATTTCGGCACCGATGATTTCTTCACCAAAGCCTTTAAAGTATTAGGATGAACGAAACACAAGCCAGAGAAGAAATCTGCCGCGTCGCAAGCAGTCTGTTTGAACGCGGCTATGTGCATGCCACAGCGGGTAACATCAGCATTCGCTTGGATGATGGTTTTTTAATCACGCCAACTGATGCTTGCCTTGGATTTTAGATCCTGCGAAATTAGCCAAGGTCAATTTATCGGGAGAGCAAATCAGTGGAGATCGCGCAAGTAAAACGCTTGTCTTGCATCGCAGCATCTACAGGGAGACATCCTTGGTTTATCAAGCCACGCGATGCATCATCCATACGCACAGCACCCATCTGGTCGCTCTGAGTTTGCAGACTCCAGAACATGGCTGGTACAAAGGCTCTGCGGGATTTAACGAATTGCTGCCTCCCATCACACCGTATTTCGTCATGAAGGTTGGCCACGTACCATTGCTGCCCTACCACCGCCCTGGAGCGCCGGAAGTGGCCGAACTCGTTCATCAGATGATGCAGGATTACTCCTTGCGTAAGCTGCGTCTGCGGGCGTGCATGCTGCCTAAACTGGGCCCCAATGTTTGGCACGACACACCCGAGGCGGCCATGGCCACGCTAGAGGAACTGGAAGAAACGGCCAAGCTGATGCTGCTCAATCCCAACTGCGCACCTCTGTCTGAAGGCGACATCGCGCAGTTACGCCAGCAGTTCAATGCGTCTTGGTAGTCTATTAGCGAATTTCTACAGACTCAAAGATAGAGCCATCAATCGCCGATCAGCTCTTATCCAAATACGGATTGTCAGTCGTGCGGAACTCAATGCGCAAAGGTGTGCCGACGAGGTCGAAGGCTTTGCGTATGCGGCCTTCGAGGTAGCGGCGCCAAGCGTCGGTGATGTGTTCGAGCGAGTTGCCGTGCACCACAATGATGGGGGGATTTTGGCCGCCCTGGTGGGCGTAACGAGGCTTGGGGCGGGAAACGCCGGCGCGTTTGGGGGCTTGTTCCTCAATAGCTTGCAGCAAGATGCGCGTGAGCTGGGGCGTGGGCATTTTGCGGCGGCTGGCGGTGAACGCATGGTTGAGCGATTTCCACACGGGCGCAAGACCTTGGCGCTTGATGGCGGAGATCATGTGAATTTCGGCAAATTTGAGGAAGACTAAGCGCGTTTCTATCGAGCGCTGGAGCAATTCGCGCTGATAGCTGTCAATCGCATCCCATTTATTGACCGCGAGCACCAGCGCCCTGCCCGCTTCCACGCAGTAGCCGGCAATATGCGCATCTTGATCGCTCACGCCTTGCGTGGCATCAATCAGCAGCAGCACAACGTGTGAGTTTTCAATCGCTTGCAAGGTTTTGACGACGGAGAATTTCTCAATCGCTTCAAATACTTTGCCTTTGCGGCGCAGGCCGGCGGTGTCGATCAACTCGTATTTTTGGCCGTTTTTCTCAAAGGGCACTTGAATAGCATCGCGCGTGGTGCCGGGCATGTCGAATGCGACCAAGCGCTCTTCGCCAAGCCAGGTGTTAATCAGCGTGGATTTGCCGACGTTGGGGCGGCCTGCGACGGCGAGCTTGATGACATCGGGGTCGGCTTCTTCCTCTTGCTCTTCTTCAGGCAGATTGAGCACATCGAGGGCTTCTTCGATCAGGGAGCGGATATTTTGCCCATGCGCAGCTGAAATCGGGCGCACCTCGCCTAAGCCAAGCTCGAAAAACTCGACGAGCTGAACGCCTTCCGTCATGCCTTCGGCTTTGTTGGCGGCAAGAATGGTGGGTTTGCCCAAGCGGCGCAGATAGTTGGCGATGTCGTGATCTTGCGCGGAGATGCCCAAACGCGCATCGACGACGAAAATCACCACATCGCTCTCAGCCACGGCTTGGCGCGTTTGCTTGGCCATTTCTTTGATGATGCCGGTCTCAGCCGTTGGCTCAAAGCCACCAGTATCAATCACGATGTATTCGCGCTTGCCCAGCTTGGCATTGCCATAGTGCCGATCACGGGTGAGGCCCGCGTAATCGGCCACAATAGCATCGCGGCTTTTGGTTAAGCGATTGAAAAGGGTGGATTTGCCGACGTTGGGTCGACCCACCAAGGCCACCACGGGTTTCATGGTTTAGTCATCATTCAGGGCGAAAGCCAAACACGCCGCCCGATTTCGTCACGGCCACGAGCGAATCGCCAGCCAGCACCGGCCCGCCGATGATGGCGCTGCCGTCTGTCGTCAAGCGGTTCAGCGCTGCGCCATCCTCTCGTGAAAGCATGTGCAGATGGCCTAAATTGTCGCCCACCACGACCGAACGCCCCACCACCAGGGGTGCGCTCAGGGCGCGATACAGCAAACGATCCGTGCTCCATGCACTCGTGCCATCGGCTCTGCGCCAAGCCACCAAGCGTCCATCGCTTTCTGTGCCAAAGAGTAAATTGCCATCGCCATGAATGCCTTCTGCGCCGTTGGCCGGTTTGTTCCACAGGAGCGTGCCACGCGAAGCGTTCACGCAGCCTACCGCAGCTTGGAAGGCGCGAACGCAGACGACATCGCCAATACGGCTAGTCGTTCCCACCAAATCCACAAGGCGCTCAACATCGTTCACGCCACGAGGCGAAGCAATCGGTGCTTCCCAGCGCGTGGTGCCGCTATTGGGATTGATGCCCACCAAACGCCCGCCTTGGCCAACCACCAGCGTGTCGCCCACGGCCAGCATGGTACCTGCTTTAGACAGCACAAGCGGCTCTGTGCCCGAGCGTTGGTTGGTCCATAATTTTTGCCGGTTTGCCCGTCAAATGCATGCACCGAGCGATCCGCTAAGAGAACAAAAACGCGCGAGCCACCGACGAAAGGCGCGGTAAAACCTTGCGCGGGCAGCTTGGCTTTCCAGATCTGCCGACCCGCATCCAAGGTCACGACTTCATTGCCACGCGTGACGACGGCAACTAATTTGCCGTCTGTGCCTGCGCCGGTAGCCAGCGCAGCACCGATCGAAGCGCGCCATTGGTCCTGACCAGTGGTGGCATTGATTGCCGCGACGGTGCCGTCCGCCGCAGCCACGACGACAGTGTTGCCAAACACGGTAGGCGCGGCATTCGGCGAGACTTCGCCCACCCGCGTCGTCCAAGCCTGCTTAACCCCGATCAGCGCCACATTAGCGGCCAAAGGCGCAGGTTCTGGGCGCTTGGAGCCGCCCGAGCAGGCAGCCAAGCCGGCTGCGGAAGCTACCAAAATGATAGCACTCCGCGCACATTTCAAGCCGGCCAGAAGGCTAAAACACTTAAAATTGAGAGTCAAATTTGGCATAGTAAGCCTTTTGCGTGAATC
>JAAUOI010000094.1 GCA_012036375.1 Allobrachymonas sp.
GCCGGCGGCGGGCGCGGCTTGATGCTGATTGATCTCGATGCCAAAGACACACTCGCCGGCGCAGCAGCGTATAGCCGCAGCATCAAAATCTCAGGCATCGGGCGAGGCGGCAAAGAGCGAGAAGAACAACTCGAAATCCGCAGCCTCAACAATGCCCGCGCTGCGAGAGCCCGCAAAGGCAAAGCGGCTGATTTGGGCTTCAAGCCAACGGGTGTGGTGCGGGTGGAATAACAACTTGATTGGAAAGGCTGAGAAATTTTGAACGCTAAAGATGCAAAAGGCGCCAAAGAAAACGCAAAAACGCAGAAGAATTCATGTGGAAATTTCTGCGTCTTTTGTGTTATTTTTGCGTCTTCTGCGTTTAAAAAGACTCTTGGCGCCCTAGCGCTAACCGCTATTTGCATGACCGGTTTCGTGAATGCGCAGCCAGTGCAACTCCAGCTCAACGCCGCCTCATCGCGCGCTGCAAGCAAAAGCGTCTCCCCCATCCAAACCCAATTCAAAGCCTACAAAGTTCATTTCGGGAAAGACGGTAAGGAAGAGCTGGAGGCGGCTAGCGATGCGAGTGCTGGGGATTTGATTGAGTATTGGGCGCTGCATCGCAATACATCTTCGCGTCGTCTGCTAAATGTAGATTTTGCAATTCCGATTCCTTGGGGGACGAGCTTGTGGCAGGGCAGCGTGCAACCTGCGCATGGCAAATTGGTTGAGGCTGCGATCGGCGTTGCAAGCAAAGGCCGCGATCAAGATCGCTCGCGTGTGGTCTGGCGCGTGGAAATCATGGAGCCAGGGCAGCGCGTGGAGTTGAAGCTGCGTGTACGTATCGATCCTGATCCCAGCATGCCCGCGACACCGCACAATCCGTTTGCGCCACGCAAACCATAGCTACGCTCTTCCGAGTCGTCTACGAAGCCTTAGTTTTTAAGCATTTTCGGCATCTGGCCAGCATAGAATATGCGTGAAGTGCTATTCTTTCGATAGCGCATAAAAACTCAAGCTGGCGTGTAGGCCAGCCGCACATAGATCGGCGCAAAGGCTTCAGCCTGCGTGATTTCGATCAGCGTCTCTTTGCCAAGCTCCAGCAAAGCGATGAAGGTCACCACCAGCACTTGCGTGCCTTGGCTCGGGTCAAACAGCTCTTCAAACTCCACGAATTTACGCCCTTGCAATTTTTTCAGCACGATGCTCATGTGCTCGCGCACGGACAGCTCTTCGCGGGTGATTTTGTGGTGTTGAATCAGCTTGGCGCGCTTCAAAATATCACGCCACGCCTCTTGTAAATCCACCACATGCACATCGGGAAAGCGTGGCACCAAGCTTTGCTCGATATACACCTGCGCCCGCAAATAATCGCGGCCAAAGGTGGGCAGGGCATCCAGCTTGTGGGCTGCCAGCTTCATTTGCTCGTATTCGAGCAGGCGGCGTACCAGCTCGGCGCGCGGGTCTTCGGGCTCTTGGCCGTCTTGCGTTTTCTTCGGCGGCAGCAGCATGCGCGATTTGATCTCAATCAGCATGGCCGCCATCAGCAAATACTCTGCGGCCAGCTCTAAATTGCGGGTGCGAATCTCTTCCACATAGCTCAAATACTGCTTGGTCACGCCCGCCATGGGAATGTCTAGGATATTGAAGTTTTGCTTGCGAATGAGATACAGCAGCAAATCCAGCGGGCCTTCAAATGCCTCTAAAAATACCTCTAATGCATCGGGCGGGATGTATAAATCCTGCGGCATCGCAAACAGCGGTTCGCCGTAGAGTTTGGCCAAGGCAACGGTATCCACAAGCTCAGGTTGACCTCCTGTGCCCAGCATAGGCGAGGCAGCGGCCAGCTGCGCCAAATCGGGCAACGAAGCTGTTGCCGCAGGCGGCAAAATTGTGTCAGGCTGTTCGCTCACGGCAGTGCGTGGTGTTTGCCGAATCAAGAAGGCTCAGTGCCGTAGACGTAAGCTTTATTTTTCACGCGGGCGGCTTGCGCGTCAGCCAATTCGCCCAAGTTCACGTTCTTGTCCCAGAGCAAAGCGCGGCCTGCGCGCTGCTGTGCATCCAGTTCAGGCCGAGCGCGTTTCATATCGGTGATGAACTGGGTGGCATCGGATTGGTAGTTGCCATTTTCAAGAACAGGTTGGAGAGCGTAGAGAGCAGGCTGGACATGGCGTTACACTGAATTGATCAAAGCGTGTATTTTAATCGGGAGGTTTCATGGAGATTTCAGCAATGACACATCAATGGAAAAAGCTGCTGTTCACAGGTTTTTTGATTTCAATTGCCCTGCTCGTAGGCTGCGACCCGCAGCGCATTCGAGAATTGGAAGAGGGCGTATCGACTGAAGCCGATGTGCGCACCAAATTTGGTGAGCCAGAGAAGATTTGGGATGGCGAAGGCGGCGCGCGCATTTTTGAATACAACCGGCAGCCAGCGGGTCACCGCAATTACATGATCTCAATCGGCGCGACGGCAAAATGAGTGCGCTGCGCCAAGTGCTCACGCCAGAGAATTTTGCCAAAGTGCAGCCGGGCATGATGATGGAAGATGTGCGCAAAATGCTGGGCAAGCCCATGCGCGTGATTCCGTATCAGCTGAAAAAAGAAACGTACTACAACTGGCGCTGGCTGGATGACAGTGGCAACACCAGCAAAATTTTCAGCGCCGTGATGGACAGCAACCTGCGTGTGCTGCGCACAGAAATCATGCTCGATCCAGATGACACCAACAATGGCATGAGCAATAACAATCGTTGATCATTTTAAGCCAAATTGGCCTTTAGCCGGCAAAAAACGTGCGCTGAATGCTATGTTTTAAGTAGCATCTTGAGCGGAGAATCGTTGCAGTAACGCATGCGCAATCAAGCCGCCAGCGATGCCCCAAGTCAGGTTCAGCGCCAAGGTGAGCACAAAAGTTACCGCGAGAACCACTGCGCTCGCGCGTGAGCGAAGATGCAAGGTGATGAGCGCTTTCCAATCACCCATGTTCCACGCAATGAAAATCAAAATGCCTGCGAGCACCGCTAATGGAATATGAACGGCTATGGGCGCGGCCACCAGCATGATGATGAGCAAGGTGGCTGAATGCACCATGGCGGAGATGGGTGTGCGGCCACCTGATTTGAGATTCGTCACGGTGCGGGCAATCGTGCCGGTGATGGGCAATGCGCCGAGCAGGGGGGCGGCCATATTGGCCATGCCTTGCGCCACCAATTCTTGATTGGGCGAATGCTTCGGTGTATTGGTTTGCATGTCGTCGGCAATGCGGGCGCACAGCAGCGATTCAATGCCACTGAGCACGGCCAAGGTGAGGGCTGGAATGATGAGCTGCGGCACTTGTGTCCAAGGCACAGCAGGAAAGCTCAAACTCGGCCATTGCTGAAACTGCGCAAACGCCGCGCCAAAGCGGCTGCCAATCGTCTCAATCGGCAGCTTCAAGGTGTAGGCCAGCGCAGTGAACACCAGGAGCGCCAGCATCGAGCCCGGAATACGCTGCGCCCAAGTGGTGCGGCTTGAGAGGCGCTGCCATGCGGCCATCAGCCCAATCACACCGCTTGCAATCAGCAAGGCTAGGCCGTTGAACTGCGGTAATGCCTGAGCTTGCACGCGAATCAGGCCAAACACGTCAGCTGGCATTTTCTCAATCGGCAGCCCAAGTGCATCTTTGATCTGCGTCACCAAAATAATCACCGCAATTGCACTGGTAAAGCCTTCAATCAAAGCATCAGGAATATAGCGCATCCAACGCCCCAGTTGAGCAAGCCCAAGAGCACCATCAGCACGCCCGCCATCATGGTGGCCAGCAGCAGCCCCATCACGCCATGCGCGAGCACGATGCCAAACACCACGACGATGAAGGCGTTCGCAGGCCCAGCAATCTGCACATTGGAGCCGCCGAGCAAAGCCACAATGAAACCGCCCACAATCGCGGCCCACAGCCCCGAAGATGGCGGCAAACCCGAGGCAATCGCAATCGCCATGGCCAGTGGTAAAGCCACAATGCCGACGGTGATGCCAGCGCTGAGATCTTTGGTAAAACTGAAGGCTGAATAGCCCGGAAGGGAGTCGAGCAGGCGCGGGCGAAAGGTCATGCGTTGAGTGTGAGCAAGTTCAATGCCAAATGGCAAAGTCAAACACGGCTACGTCAGAACTGCAAAGTCGCTGGCAAATACTTCGCCATCAAATCTTCATAATACGGCTTCACATCCGCGAGCTTGGGTCGCTCAGGATTTTTGGAATACAAATCATAAGGATTGAAGCGCTGCACCCAAGGCAACATGGCGCGGTCTTGCGCATTGCACAAATGATCGTAATCACCCTGGCGATGCCAGCTGTAGAAGCTGTGATAACGAATCATATAAAGCGCTTCGAGCGGCAAATGCTCGCGCAGCAAGTGATACAGGTATTCGTCATGCCCCCAGCTCATGTGCACCGCATTGAGCCCGCAGTGGGGTGCATACACGCCGTGCTGGGTTTGCAACTCAGGCTGCTGCGAATCAGGGTTGAGTGGGAAAAACTCGCTGTAAACAATTTTTGGCGAATAGGCGCAGCCGGTGGGAAAGGTATCGCCCACCACCGCCCACTGCGGCTCGCCAAACAGGCAAAGCACCTTGCCCAAATCATGCACAAAGCCGGTGAGCACCATCCAGTCGGGTTGCCCGTCGCGGCGCATGGCTTCGGCGGTTTGCACCAGATGGTCGATCTGCGGCAGTGCAATATCCGGGTCGGAGTCGTCCACCAAGGTGTTGAGGTAGTCCAGCGCGGCCCATGGGGTCATCTTTTGACGGCTGAAGCTCAGATAGTCCGCCTTCTTGGCTTTGACAAACTCATGCGTTTGATGCGTGTGGTTGAGCTTATAAAACTCGCGCACACGGTCAAAAGTTTCACTCACCTGTGGAGCGGCGTAGTTGCGGTAGGCGGTTTTGTTTACGCTGTTCAAAGCCTGCGTTTCGGAGGAAGTTTGTGCGTTCATGGCTGCATATTACTCCCTGACCGATGCGCATAGCTTGTACAAATTTGCATTCGGAATGCACATTTGTACAAAACTTAAAGGCCGTTTGAAGTCGCTTTTTTTAGCGCACGCGCATACCCGGCTGCGCGCCGGGGAAGGGCTCTAGGACGTAAATACCTGGGTTGGCTTTCTCGTCTTGATGCGAGCCTGCGAGCACCATGCCTTCGCTGATGCCGAATTTCATTTTGCGCGGCGCGAGGTTGGCGACCATTACGGTCAGCTTGCCCACGAGCTGCTCGGGTTTGTACATGCTGGCGATGCCGCTGAAGACGTTTCTGTGCTTTCCTTCACCCACGTCGAGGGTGAGGCGCAGCAGTTTGGTGGAGCCTTCGACAGACTCACAGTTAACGATTTTGGCGATGCGCAAATCGATTTTGGCGAAATCGTCGATGGTGATGGTCGGGGCGATGGCTTCGCCGCCGGGCAGGCTGGTTGCTACTGATTCAGTAGCATTCGGCGCATATTCTATGCCGGCTGGAGGCTCAAAAAGCGCTTCAAGTTGCTCTTTTGTGACGCGCTGCATGAGGTGTTGATATTCACCCACAGCATGGCCGACTTCTAAAGGCGTCAGCGCATTGTCCCAATTCAGTTCGCCACAGTTCAAGAACCTCTCAGCCTCACGGGCCAAATTGGGTAGTACTGGCTTAAGGCATGCAACCAAGACCTTAAATCGAATAATGCAATCCGAGCAGAATTCAGCAGCTCGTGCGGAGTTCCCTTGCTTCACCAAATCCCATGGCGCAGTGCTGGCGATGGCGGAATTCATGAAGTCAGCACTTTCCATGATGATTCGCATCGCTTTGGAGTATTCGCGATTGTCGTAGTGCCTTTTGACTTGATCAACAAGCAAGTTGAAATCGTGATGTGAGTCTTTGGGATACTGGCTTTTCACCAGTTTACCGTCAGGCAGAAACTTCGCCGCTCGGCTGGCAATATTGACAAACTTGCCAATCAAATCCGAATTCACCCGCAACATGAAATCTTCCGCATTGAAATCAATGTCTTCATTGCGCGCAGAGAGCTTGGCGGCGAGGTAATAGCGCAGCCATTCGGGGTTCATTCCTAGATTCAGATATTTGAGTGGATCGAGTCCCGTGCCACGGCTCTTGCTCATCTTTTCGCCGTTGTTGACAGTCAGGAAGCCATGCACGAAGACGTTGTTCGGCGTTTTGCGGCCGCTGAATTTGAGCATCGCGGGCCAGAAGAGCGTGTGGAAGGTGACGATGTCTTTGCCGATGAAATGGTATTGCTCGGTGTCGGGCGCAGCAATGTAGTCGTCGAAACTGCGGGTGTCGCCATGCTTGGCTTTGGGGCCGCCTTTGTCAAACCAGTTTTTGAGCGAGGCCAGGTAGCCGACCGGGGCATCGAGCCAGACGTAGAAATACTTGCCCGGCGCGTCGGGGATTTCGATGCCGAAATAGGGCGCGTCGCGGGAAATGTCCCAGTCGCCCAAGCCCTCACTCTTGCTTCCGTCGGGGTTGGTACGAACGGTGAACCATTCCTTGATTTTGTTGGCCACCTCGGGCTGCAACTTGCCATCTTGCGTCCATTCCTCCAAGAATTTCACGCAGCGTGGATCGGAGAGCTTGAAGAAGAAGTGTTCGGAGTTTTTGAGTTCTGGCTTGGCGCCAGAAAGCGCGGAGTAGGGGTTGATCAAATCAGTGGGGGCATACACTGCGCCGCAGTTCTCGCAGTTGTCGCCGTATTGGTCTTTCGCATGGCACTTTGGGCATTCGCCTTTGATGTAACGATCTGGGAGGAACATGTTTTTCTCAGGGTCGAAAAACTGCTCAATCGTGCGTACTTCGATCAAACTGCCGCCGTTTTCCGCACTGATGTCGCGTAAGTCGCGGTAAATTTGGCGAGCCAGTTCGGTGTTTTCGGGTGAATGCGTGCTGTGCCAGTTGTCAAAGCTGATGTGAAAGCCGTCGAGATATTGCTTGCGGCCTGCGGCGATATCCGCCACGAACTGCTCGGGCGTTTTCCCCGCTTTCTCGGCAGCGATCATGATGGGCGCGCCATGTGTGTCGTCCGCGCCCACGAAGTTCACCTGATGCCCCTGCATCCTCTGAAACCGCACCCAGATATCGGCCTGGATGTATTCCATGATGTGGCCAATGTGGAAGTTGCCGTTGGCATACGGCAGGGCCGTCGTGACGAAGAGCTGGCGGGGTGTGGAAGTCATGGCTAATTTTGCGACTTTTTATAAGGGGAACCCCTGATTTTATGGGGCTTCGGTACACTCAGGCGATTCTTTCCCTTTTGCCTGACTACAAAGCATTCTCTATGGCCACCAACGAACAGATTCTCGATGCGCTCAAAAGCGTGATGGACACCAACACCGGCAAAGATTTTGTGAGCAGCAAATGCATCAAAAATCTCAACGTCTCTGAGGGTGATGTGAGCTTTGATGTCGAGCTAGGCTATCCCGCCAAAAGCCAAATCCCCGCATTTCGCAAAGCGCTGATCGCCGCCGCCAAGAGCGTGGCGGGCGTGGACAACGTCTCTTGCAACGTGACCACCAAAATCGTCGCGCATGCGGCGCAGCGCGGCGTGGCGCTGATGCCGACGGTGAAAAACATCGTGGCTGTGGCATCAGGCAAGGGCGGCGTGGGCAAGAGCACCACCACGGTCAACCTCGCGCTGGCGCTCGCCGCCGAGGGCGCGCGCGTCGGCATTTTGGACGCGGATATTTACGGCCCGAGCCAGCCGATGATGATGGGCATTGAAGGGCGCCCCGAGAGCGAAGACGGCAAAACCATGGAGCCGATGGAGAACTACGGCGTGCAGGTGATGAGCATTGGCTTCCTCGTGAACCAAGACGAAGCCATGATCTGGCGCGGCCCCATGGCCACGCAGGCGCTGGAGCAACTGATTCGCCAGACCAATTGGAAAGATTTGGATTACCTCATCGTCGATATGCCACCCGGAACGGGCGATATTCAGCTCACGCTTTCCCAACGTGTACCGATGACGGGCGCTGTGATCGTTACCACGCCGCAAGACATTGCGCTGCTGGACGCGAAAAAAGGCGTGGCGATGTTTGAAAAAGTCGGCGTGCCGATTCTGGGCGTGGTGGAGAACATGGCGGTTCACGTCTGCGAAAAATGCGGCCACACCGAACATATCTTTGGCGAAGACGGCGGCAAACGTTATGCGGCTGAGAAAGGCATTGACTACCTCGGCGCTTTGCCCTTGAATCTCAGCATCCGCGTCAACGCCGACAGCGGCCGCCCCACGATGGTGACTGATCCCGATGGCGATATTGCTGGCATCTACAAAGCCGTGGCGCGGCAAGTGGCCATCAAAATCGCCGCAAAAGCCAAAGACTTCTCATCGAAGTTCCCCTCGATCAAGATCAGCAAAGATACTTGATTTTTAGCAAATTTATAAGCGTTTTATGCCGATAGCCGGCATAAAAACGTGCGCGGATCGCTATTGAATTAGTAGCATCTACTGCGCCGTCCAGCCGCCATCCACAGCCCAAGCCTGCCCGCGCACATTCGCGGCAGCCTCTTGGCAGAGGAAGACGGCGAGTTCGCCGAGTTGCTCTGGCGTGGTGAATTGCAGACTGGGTTGTTTTTCGCCGAGCAGGTCTTTGCTTGCTTGCTCTACTGTGATGCCTTCTTTCGCGGCTCTAGCGTCGATTTGCTTTTGTACGAGTGGCGTGAGCACCCAGCCGGGGCAGATGGCGTTGACGGTGATGCCTGTGGTGGCGGTTTCCAGTGCGATGGATTTGGTCAAGCCTACGAGGCCATGCTTGGCGGCGACGTAGGCTGATTTTTCTTTCGAGGCAACGAGGCCATGCGCGGAGGCGATGTTGATGATGCGGCCCCAGTTTTTGGCGCGCATGCCGGGCATGGCCAGGCGCGTGGTGTGGAAGGCGCTGGAGAGGTTGATGGCGATGATCGCGTCCCATTTCTCAACTGAGAAGTTTTCCACGGGGCTCACATGCTGAATGCCCGCGTTGTTCACCAAAATATCGACCATACCGAATTCTTTGACGGCGAAGGCAATCAGCTGCTCAATCTCGGCAGGCTTGCTCATATCCGCGCCGTGATAGGCGACTTTTGCGCCGTGCGAAGCGATCTGCGCCCGCGCCGCTGCAATGCTGGCCGCATCGCCAAAGCCATTGAGCACGATGTTCGCGCCTTGTTTAGCGAGTTCACTGGCGATGCCAAGGCCGATGCCGCTGGTCGAGCCGGTGACGAGGGCGGTTTTGTTGTGGAGAGTGGAAGTCATGATGGGGCGCGGGAGTGATGCAAGATAAGCATTGTCGTTGCTGTTTCAATGAGTGGTGGGGGTTAAGTGTTACTGGCGTAGGGCGAGTGCGTAATGCGCTCCATGCGTGGACGGACCAATTGCTACGTGCTTGCCCCTGATCACCACCAAAGATGACGCGGCCCGAAGCAAGATGCTGGGGATGGGCTTTGGCGAATTGCTCTAAGCCTTTGAAGTAGTCGGAATTGACGGTGGCGCCGGCCTTGATTTCGATGGCGTGCACGCGCGAGGCTTCTGGAATGAGTAAATCAATTTCATGCCCGATGGAGTCGCGGTAGAAGTAAAGAGGCTGGTTGTAGCCAAAATGCCATTGATCTTTGAGCGCCTCCATCACGATGAAATTTTCAAACAAATGCCCCCAAAGTGGGTCGCGAGCAAGCTGCTCGGCGCT
>JAAUOI010000095.1 GCA_012036375.1 Allobrachymonas sp.
GCCAGGCATCCCAGTCGTTGCGGTCCAGCAGCGCGCCCTCGGTCAGCAGGAAATCCTGTACTCTTTGAAATGCAGCGATGTTTGTTTGCTGACTCATGCGTCCGCCTGTCCCATGTACTCGGCCCATGCTGCGAACTGATTTCTATGCACGAATTCGCTGGTTCCCGGCGCGGTCCGCGCGAGCTCGTCGTCGGCTTGCTCAGCGTTCGGATACCGCGTGAGCAGGATCCAGTCGAGCCGCGCGCCGTCGAGCGTGTTGTAGGCGGTCAGCGCATCGGCGGTTCGCAACGCCTCCGGTCGGCGTCCCTGGCGGGCGGGGTTCCTTGGCGCCAGTCTTGGCAGTCTTGCTCTCTCCCTTGGGAGCCGCCTTTCAGGCGCGTTCCTTTCCGCCTTGCTGCGCTTGTCCTTCTTCGGCGCCCCTGCGAGTCGGTGTGGCCCTTCACGATCACATCCGAATCCGGGTAGCGGTTGATCGTCGCGGCGACCGCATCCAGCCGTGAGAGCGCGCCCGGCGAGACGTTGCGCGAGCCGGCGATGCATCGTTGCGCTCACCTGAACGACCACCACCTGAATTTCCGCCACGCCCGCCGCCATTTCCTCCACCACTTTTTCCACCGCCGGCGCGTTCGCCTTCTTTGCGGGTATTGATCCGCTGCATCATCTCCCGCCGCGCAGTTTTGCCCGCAGCAGCCATCTCTTCACGGCTCGGCGGCTTACCCGCGCCGCCCCAAAGCACTTGCCGGCCCATCGCCATCGGCATGGCTTTCTCGCCGGCCACGGGTGCAAACTCGGGCATCTCTTCACGCGGAATGCGCTGCTTGGTGAACTTTTCAATATCGAGCAAAAAGCCTTCTTCATCGAGGCAGACGAGGCTCACCGCAAAACCATCTTTGCCAGCGCGTCCGGTGCGGCCAATGCGGTGCACGTAATCCTCGCTCACATTGGGAATTTCGTAATTCACTACATGCGGCAGCTCTTCAATATCAATGCCGCGCGCGGCAATATCAGTGGCCACGAGTGCGCGGAGCTTGCCGCTCTTGAATTCGGCCAGCGCTTGCGTGCGGGCGCTTTGGCTTTTGTTGCCGTGCAGCGCCATCGCGCTGATGCCTTGCTTCTCCAAATAAGCAGCCACATCGTTGGCGCCAAATTTCGTTCGCGTGAAAGCGAGCACTTGATTCCACTCGCGGCTCTTGATGATGTGCGCCAGCGCTTCTTTTTTCTTGTCGCGGCTCACGAGGCTCCAGCTTTGCGTGATGCGCTGCACGGTCGTGTTGGGCGGAGTGACTTGAATGCTTTGAGGATTGTGCAAAAAGCTCTGTGCCAGTTCACGGATTTCGCCAGAGAAAGTCGCTGAAAACAGCAGAGTCTGGCGCTGCTTGGGCAGCAGCACGAGGATCTTGCGAATATCGTGAATGAAGCCCATATCGAGCATGCGATCCGCTTCATCGAGCACGAGCATTTGCACGGTTTGCAAATCGAGCACGCCTTGGCTGGCCAAATCGAGCAAGCGCCCCGGCGTGGCGACCAAAATATCTACACCACGGCGCAGCTGCGCAATTTGCGGATTCATGCCTACGCCGCCAAAGATCACAGCCGATTTGAGCTGCAAAAATTTGCCATAGGTCTTGATGCTTTCCTCCACCTGCGCTGCCAGCTCACGCGTTGGCGTGAGGATCAGCGCACGCACGCCGGGGTTGCCAAATTTATTGGGTACGCTGCGGCCAAAGGAGAGGCGATGCAGCAAGGGCAGGGTGAATGCTGCGGTTTTGCCTGTGCCAGTTTGTGCGCCAGCGAGCAGATCGGTACCTGCGAGCACATGCGGAATGGCTTGTGCCTGAACAGGCGTGGGGGTGGTGTAGCCCTCTGCCTCAACGGCTTTGAGCAAGGCGGGGGCGAGCCCTAAACTGCTAAATGTGGTATCAAAAGTCATGAATGAATCTCAAGCAAACCCGATAGCCCATCTTGGATCGGGTGTTGCGTCAGTCTCGTATGCCGAAATAACAATCGGTAGAGGCAAAAAAAGCTGAAATCAAATCGACGCGCAGATGTTTTCAGTCGGAAGCATTGCGCTTCACAGGCAGTATTGTCTCATGCCTAGAGACCCAAGCGTTCAGGCGTGTTGAAACCTTTGCATTTCTTCCACTCAAGCCCCGTAAAATCAGCAATTAACTTAGTTCCCAACGCTCTCCACTCAAGCATCTCGTTCGCCATGCTCACGTTTCAACAAATCATCCTCACCTTGCAGTCCTACTGGGACAAGCAAGGCTGTGCCCTTTTGCAGCCCTACGACATGGAAGTCGGTGCGGGCACGTCTCATACCGCTACTTTTTTAAGAGCGATCGGCCCCGAGCCATGGAAGGCAGCCTATGTGCAGCCCAGCCGCCGCCCCAAAGATGGCCGCTACGGCGAGAACCCGAATCGCTTGCAGCACTATTACCAATACCAAGTGGTCTTGAAGCCTGCGCCGGCGAATATTTTGGAGCTGTATCTCGGCTCGCTCGAAGCGCTGGGCTTTGATCTGAAAAAGAACGACATCCGCTTTGTGGAAGACGATTGGGAGAACCCTACACTCGGCGCTTGGGGCTTGGGCTGGGAGGTGTGGCTCAATGGCATGGAAGTGACGCAGTTCACCTATTTTCAGCAAGTCGGCGGCATTGATTGCAAGCCTGCCACGGGCGAGATCACCTACGGCCTAGAGCGCCTAGCCATGTATTTGCAGGGCGTGGACAACGTCTACAACCTCAAGTGGACTGACACCATGAGCTATGGCGATGTCTATCTGCAAAATGAAAAAGAGCAGAGCGCCTACAACTTCGAGCACTCTGACGCCGATTTCCTCTTCACCGCTTTCAACGCCCACGAAAAGCAAGCCAAGTATCTGATGGAGCAACAGCTCGCGCTGCCAGCCTATGAGCAGGTATTGAAAGCCGCTCACAGCTTCAATTTGCTCGACGCACGTGGCGCGATCAGCGTGACCGAGCGCGCCGCCTACATTGGCCGCATTCGCAACCTCGCGCGCAGCGTGGCGCAAAGCTATTACGACTCCCGCGAACGCTTGGGCTTCCCCATGGCCCCGCGCGAATGGGTGGCGCAGATTGAGAAGAAGGCTGCTTGAGAATCACTATGACTACTAAAAATCTTCTCGTTGAATTGTTTGTTGAAGAACTTCCGCCCAAGGCGTTGAAAAAGCTCGGCGACGCGTTTGCTTCTGTGTTGTTGGAGCAACTCAAAGCGCAAGGCTTGGCGACTGAAGCCTCCAAGCTGACCAGCTTCGCCTCGCCGCGCCGCCTGGCCGCGCACGTCACAGCCGTAGCCGCGCAGGCGGCTGACAAAGCGGTTTCACAAAAGCTCATGCCGGTGAGCGTGGGCTTGGATGCTTCGGGCAATGCAAGCCCAGCGCTGCTGAAAAAGCTCCAAGCGCTTGGCGCAGATGCAAGCGCAGTAGCGGGATTGAAGCGCGTGATGGACGGCAAGGCCGAAGCCTTGTTTTATGAAAGCACAGCCAAAGGCGCGACTCTGGCTGAAGGTTTGCAAAAGCCTTGAACGAGGCGATTGCCAAGTTACCCATCCCGAAAGTCATGAGTTATCAGCTAGAGAGTGGCTGCGAGCTGCCGGGCTGGAGCAGTGTGAGCTTTGTGCGGCCTGCGCATTCGCTGTTGGCGCTGCATGGCTCGGATGTCGTGCCTGTGACGGCGCTGGGCTTGAATGCAAGCAACACCACGCAGGGGCATCGCTTTGAAGCCGCCAAGCCGGTGGTGACTTTGCTCGATGCCGATAGCTATGCCGCGACCCTGGAAAAAGACGGCGCGGTGATCGCCAGCTTCGCTGCTCGCAAGGCGGAGATTGCCAAGCAGCTGGCTGCAGCGGCGGCAAAAGTTGGCGGTGGTTGCAAGCCGATCGAAGACGATGCCTTGCTTGATGAGGTGACCGCACTGGTCGAGCGCCCCAACGTATTGATCTGCGAATTTGAAAAGCAATTCCTCGATGTGCCACAGGAATGCCTGATTCTCACAATGAAGGCCAATCAAAAGTATTTCCCGATGCTGGATGCAGCAGGCAAACTGACCAACAAATTCTTGGTGGTCAGCAACATCTCGCCAACGGACGCGAGCTTTGTCATCGGCGGCAACGAGCGCGTCGTGCGCCCGCGTTTGGCTGATGCGAAATTCTTCTTCGATCAAGACCGCAAGAAAACACTCGAATCACGCATTCCTCAGCTCGCGAAGGTGGTGTATCACAACAAGCTAGGCAGCCAAGGCGAGCGTGTGGAGCGTGTTAGAGCGATTGCGCGAGCCATTGGCCAGCATCTCGGCGGCGATTTGTTGGCTAAGCAAGCCGACCGCGCCGCGCTGCTTGCAAAAGCCGATTTACTCACCGACATGGTGGGCGAATTTCCTGAGTTGCAAGGCATCATGGGCGGCTACTACGCGCTCAACGACAAAGAAACGCCAGAAGTCGCTGCCGCGATTGAAGACCATTACAAGCCGCGTTTTGCTGGAGACGAACTGCCGCGCAATCAAGTGGGTGTGGTTGTTGCGCTAGCTGACAAGCTGGAAACGCTGGTGGGCATGTTTGGTATCGGCAATCTGCCAACGGGTGATAAAGACCCGTTTGCATTGCGCAGGCATGCTTTGGGTGTGATTCGGATGTTGGTGGAAAAAGCGCCGCAACTTGAATTGCAAACGCTTATTAATCGCTGCATCGGTCTTGGTTGGGAAATTGAATGGCCAGACGAGGTGGACAGCAGCAAAGCCACGACTGTATTGAATCTGCTTAATTTCATCTACGACCGCTTCGCTGGCTCCTTACGCGAGCAAGGCTACAGTGCTCAAGAAGTCGATGCTGTGATCAGCCTACGCCCCCAAAAGTTGGCCGAAGTCGCACAGCGCCTGGCCGCCGTTCGTGCTTTTGCTGCTTTGCCTCAAGCACCAGCACTAGCAGCCGCCAACAAGCGCGTCGGCAACATCCTAAAGAAAGCCGAAACTCCACCCGAGGCCACAATCAACCCCGCTTTGCTACAAGCCGGTGAGGAGCAAGCCTTGGCAGACGCTCTTAAATCCGTAGCACTCCGCGCAGATTCTGCATGGGCTAATGGCCAATTTGAAGAGAATTTGAAGGCTTTGGCAGCACTCAAAGAGCCCGTCGATGCCTTCTTCGACAAAGTCATGGTCAACCACGAAGATCCCGCCATCCGCGCCAACCGCCTCGGCCTCTTGGCCACGCTGCATCAGGCGATGAACCGCGTGGCGGATTTGTCGAAGTTGGCGACTTGATCGCCGGGCACTTGGCTTTTATCATCTGCTCATGAACCGTCAACAGCAAATCGATCACTTCTTGCTCTGTGCACATGAGTTGGCAGCTGAGCGTTTGAAGCAAGAGCCTGCGCGGATTGCACAAGCCGTTCAGTTGTTGGCAGCTTGGCGCAGCAAGGTGGGTGCGAACCGCTCGGATGGGTTGTGGGATGAATGGCAAAAGCTGCTTGCTTTGCCTGTGGAGCAATTGATTGAGGCGATGACTGCTCGCGGGGATCATGCGGATCACCTGCGCAGCGTCTCGCCTATGGGCGTGCTGATCACGCAGGTAGAGCGTGCGGCCTTGTTGCAGCATAGCAGGCAGCCTGCATGAAACGCTCTGAGGTTGAGCATGTGTTGCGAGCGGCTGCAGCCATTACACAAGAGAACTCTTTTTTTGTCGTGGGAAGCCAAGCTATCTTGATGGCTTTTCCGCATGCGCCACAGGAGTTGCTGGCCTCGCGCGAGCTGGATTTGTTTCCGGCCCTGCATCCTGAAAAAGCTGATTTGATTGACGGCGCAATTGGCGCGATGTCGAGCTTTGATCAGACATTTGGTTATCACGCCGATGGTGTGGGGCCTGAAACTGCGGTGATGCCATCTGATTGGCGGACTCGCGAGCAATTGCACTATGTGGGCGATGTGACGGTGATATGCCCTGAAATCCATGATTTAGCTGTCTCAAAGTGTGTCGCCGGCCGCGAAAAGGATGCAGACTTTGTTCGTACATTACTCAAGCATCAAATGATTGATCTGAAAATGTTAATTGCGCGGATTCAAAGCTTGCAATCCAAACACCATCCCGAGACAGTTGCGAACTGGGCTCGCCGCCGCGCCCAAGAGGCGGGTCTGGCATGAAACTCATCATCCTTGACCGCGATGGCACGATCAATGAGGATCGGGATGATTATGTGAAGTCGCCCGCTGAGTGGCTACCGATCCCCGGAGCGCTGGAGGCGATTGCGCGGCTGAATCAGGCGGGCTGGCGTGTGGTGGTGGCGACCAATCAATCGGGTCTGGGGCGCGGTTTGTTTGATGCAGCGGCGCTGAACGCCATGCATGCCAAGATGCACAAGCTGCTCGCTGCCGTGGGCGGCAAGGTGGATGCGGTGTTTTTCTGCCCGCATCGGCCTGAGGAAAAGTGCAACTGCCGCAAACCTGCGCCGGGATTGTTTGTACAAATTTTGGATCGCTTTGGCGTGAACGCGCAAGAAGTAGAAGTCCATGCCGTGGGCGATACGGCGCGAGATTTGCAAGCGGCTGCGGCTGCGCATTGTCATCCGCATTTGGTGCTCACGGGCAAAGCCCTCGCGCTTCGAGACCAGTTGCAAGATGGGCAGCAATTGCCTCACGAGCGCGATGGCTTGCCCGCCAGCACGCGCATTCACACGGATTTGGCTGCCTTTGCGCGGCATTTGCTCACCCCTTGATTTTGACTATGGCCTACGCAATCGCCTTTATTCGCTCTCTACTCCACATGCTCTGGATGATGCTCACCGTGATTCCGTGGGGCACTTTTGTGGTGATTGCCTCGCTATTTGTGAGCCCCACGCGGATGTATTGGATGTGCGCGGGCTGGCTGAAAACGGCGATGTGGGGGGCTGAAGGTGATTTGCGGCGTGAGTTGGCGCGTGACGGGGCTGGAGAATTTGCCGCAGGGGGATAAAGACGGTGCGATTTTGCTGTGCAAGCATCAATCGACGATGGAGACGTTTTTACTGCCTTGCATCATGCCGCACCCGCTGGCATATGTATTCAAGCGTGAGCTGCTGTATGTGCCGTTTTTTGGCTGGGCGATGGCGCGGATGGACATGATTCATATTGACCGCAGCAAGCGCTCCGAGGCGTTCAACAAGGTGGTGGCGCAGGGCAAACGGGTGATGGAGGGCGGCGTGTGGGTCATCATGTTTCCCGAAGGCACGCGCATTCCGCGTGGCCACAAAGGCACGTACAAAACCGGCGGCACGCGGCTGGCTTGCGAGACAGGGCGGCCGGTGGTGCCGATTGCGGTGAACTGCGCCAAACATTGGCCACGTAAAGCGTTTGTCAAAACGCCGGGCGTGATTGATGTGGTGGTTGGCCCGCAAATCAGCAGCGCGGGGCGCGAGCCGGATGAGATGATGAAGGAAGTTGAGAGCTGGATCGAGGCCAAGACGCGAGAGCTTGACCCGGGGGCTTATCAAGCTTGATTTGAGGCTAATTTTTAAGAGAAATCAGGCTTCAGCCGGCATGAAATATGCGCGGAGTGCTATGGTATTGATAGTGGATTGAGCGGCTTGAGCGAAACCTCTTCAAACCCAACTCAACTGCACGCCGCGTGCCAATGTGAACGATTCGCGCGAAAAAAAAGGCTCAAGATGGCAAGATTACAACCCAATCGCTGCAATCCCCGCCTTAGCAATTTGCGCATCCTCAGAGGATTTCACGCCACTCACGCCGACTGCGCCGATGCATTGGCCGTCTTTCATGATCGGCACGCCACCTTCTAGCATGCCTTGCAGTGCGGGAGCGCTCAAGAAGCTGTAGCGCCCCGCGTTGATGATGTCTTCGTAAATTTTGCTCTCCCGGCGACCCAGGCGGCGGTATGCGCCTTGGCGGGCGCGATGTGCGAGGAAATCGCGGCCACGCCGTCCAAGCGCTGCAAACCAAGCAGTGCGCCGCCATCATCGACCACAGCAATCGTCACGGCCCAGTTGTTTTCACAGCTTCGGCTTCGGCAGCGGCCAAAATGATTTTCACGTCAGCGGCTTCGAGCACGGATTTGGTTTTCATAGGATTTGTCCAAGGATTGAAAAGCAATGAGCATAACGGCAACTAGACATTTCCAAACGCACGAAAAATCAAAAGAATCCATACAAAAAGTAGGAAACTGCGCGGCGCGACTATCTTGACTGTTTTGCTCTAGAATTTGCGCACACTGCTTTTGTGAGCGGTTTGACAAGGAGTTTGATATGAGTAACACGACAGTTCTACACCACGGCGGTGCGCTGCAAGGCGCATAACGCAACCGCGTATTGCGCAACACCTATTGGCTGCTCGCTCTGAGCATGATCCCCACCGTGCTTGGCGCTTGGCTGGCCATGGCCACCGGCCTGACCAGTGTGCTGCGCGGCATGGGCACGGGTCTGTCCATCATCCTTTTCCTAGGTGGTGCATTCGGCTTCATGTTTGCGATTGAGAAGACGAAAAACTCCGCAGCCGGCGTACCGGTGTTGTTGGCGTTCACGTTCTTTATGGGCATCATGCTCTCGCGCATGATTGCATCGGTTCTGGGCTTCAAAAACGGCCCGAGCCTGATCATGACGGCCTTTGGCGGCACAGCTGGCGTGTTTTTCTTGATGGCGAGCTTGGCCAGTGTGATCAAGCGTGACCTTTCTGGCATGGGCAAATGGCTGTTCGTGGGCTCTTTGGTCGTGCTCGTGGGCGGAGTTGTGTCTCTCTTGATGGGTTCGACCATCGGCATGGCCGTGATCAGCATGCTTTGCGTAGGTATCTTCTCCGCTTACATGCTGTATGACCTCAAGCAGATCATGGATGGCGGTGAGACGAACTACATCAGCGCTACGCTGGCGCTCTACATGGACATCTTCAATGTGTTCCAAAGCCTGTTGGCACTTCTTGGTATCTTCGGCGGCGAACGCGAATAAGCATTCGTTGCGCATGCACAAAGCCCTGAGTTGTAAAGCTCAGGGCTTTTTTTTAAGCCTTTTTGGCCTCTGGCCGGCATAGAATATGCGCGGAGTGCTATTGAATTTATAGTAACTGATGCTGCAAATTTATGCTGCAAAGCTCACCGAAATCCGCCTTCTGCCCAGTTGTTTGAAGCCACCTGCATGGCTTTCAAATCTGCCGACTAATGCCTTGCCGCAACTCGGGCAAGCGTTGTAGTTCAGGTGGTAGCTTTCAATGTGGTGCCAATCGCGCACGATGAGTGGGGTGTGGCAGTTGGGGCAGCAGGTGGCGCCGCCTTCGGCATCGTGGATGTTGCCGGTGTAGACGTGTTGCAGGCCGCAGCTCTTGGCGATGTGGCGGGCACGCTTGACGGTTTCGGGCGGTGTGGCGGGGCGGTCGGTGAGTTTGTAATCGGGGTGGAAGGCGGTGAAGTGCAGCGGGACATCTGCGCCGAGTTCGCGTTCGATCCATCTTGAAAGCGCTTCGATTTCCGTATCGGAATCGTTCGCGCCGGGGATGAGCAGGGTGGTGATTTCTAGCCAGCAGTTCGTGGCGTGGCGGATGTGTGCCAAGGTGTCGAGCACGGGCTGGAGGTCTCCGGCGCAGAGGTCGCGGTAAAAGGCTTGGGTGAAGCCTTTGAGATCG
>JAAUOI010000096.1 GCA_012036375.1 Allobrachymonas sp.
AGCTTCGATACCGCCACTGCCTCCTAATAAGTGACCGGTCATCGATTTGGTCGAACTAATCGGTATTTCTTTGGCTCTTGTACCCAAGGCTTTAGCGATTGCTTTGGTTTCGGTACTGTCGTTAGCAGGAGTACTCGTTCCGTGAGCATTAATGTAATCTACACTTAAGGGAGTTATTCCTCCGTCTTCCATTGCCAACTCGATCGCTTTAGTCGCTCCTTGACCGTCGGGAACTGGAGAGGTAATGTGATAGGCATCGCACGTCATGCCATAACCGACAATTTCGCCGTAAATTTTCGCGTCACGAGCTAAAGCGTGTTCTAATTCTTCTAAAATTAAGATACCAGCACCTTCTCCCATGACAAACCCATCGCGATCTCGATCGAATGGTCTACTGGCACGAGTCGGCTCTTCGTTGCGAGTAGATAAAGCTTTTGCCGAACAGAAACCAGCAAATGATAAAGGAGTGACAGCAGCTTCCGCCCGCCACAGATCATCGCGGTTGCATAGCCTCTTTGTACTAATCTAAAGGCATCACCAATCGCATGAGAACCCGCCGCACAGGCAGTTACCGTACAAGAATTCGGTCCTTTGGCTCCGGTATGAATTGCTGTCAAGCCAGCCGCCATGTTGGCGATCATCATCGGGATGAAAAATGGCGATAACCTGTCCGCGCCGCGTTCGATCATGACTCGAGTCTGCTGCTCGAAGGTTTCCATGCCGCCGATGCCGGTGCCGATGAGCGTGCCAACCTCGGGTCCTTCCAGATCGCTCATCTCCATACCCGCGTCAATCCGGGCGAGTTCAGCGGCGACGAGGGCGATCTGGGTGTACCGGTCCATGCGTTTGAGGTCACGGGCGTCCATCCCCGAACGCGGCGAAGTCCACGTCCACCTCGTCCGGCGATGTGGCACTTGAGTTTGCTGGCGTCGAAGCGCGTGATGGTGCGCACGCCGCTCTTGCCACTGAGTTGCGCTTCGTGAAACGCGGACGCGCCGATGCCAATCGTCGGGCATGGCACTCGCCTGGTGATCTCGAGCGCGATCGGCTCGAGTACGCCTTCGATCACCATGGCAAATGCGCCCGCATCGGCCATTGCCGATGCGTCCTCGACGATCGAACGCGCCTCGACGTCGCTCTTGCCGCGCACTCCGTAGCCGCCAAGGATGTTGACCGCCTGCGGCGTCAGTCCGACGTGCGCCATCACCGGAATACCGCGCGAGGTTAGGAACTCGACCGTCGGCGCCAGCACTCGCCCGCCTTCGACCTTGACCCCGGCTGCGCCGGTATCCTTGAGCAGCCGCGACGCGTTCATGAACGCCTGCTCGGGCGAGGCCTCGTAGCTGCCGAACGGCATGTCGACGACAACGAGAGCCTTGCGCGCGCCGCGCACCACGGCGCGGCCGTGCATCATCATCAGCTCGAGCGGTACCGGAACCGTCGTCTCATAGCCGTGCATCACCATGCCAAGGCTGTCGCCGACCAGCAGAAAATCGCAGTACTTGTCAGCGATGGCCGCCGTATGGGCGTGATAGGACGTGAGCGAGACGATGGGCTCGATCCCCTTCTTGGCAGTGATCTCGGGCGCCATGAGACGCCGTGTCGAAGCTTGCGAGGACATTGGATGGTTGAGCCTCAGGTTGCGGGGCGGCAAGTCTAACCCGGAGCGGCATGCTGCAGCCATCTCCGAGATCAGACTTCCATCGCTGTCAATCTGCTTACAACCTGCATTTGCGAGGTCGTGTTGCCACACCCCGGCAGGCGTCGCGGCGCGCGGGATGTTGCCGGTGTTGCCCAACCGATCTCCGCTCTGCTAACCAGGGGTTAGCCGCTCCGGTTTAGGTTCGAGGCGGTCTTCCTGGTTCTCGCTCTTGCCTGTCGGGGGTATCATGCGTTTGTTGACCCGAGGCACAAGCCGCACTGCGGCCATAGCGCGTAATTGGGAATTTCTCCGACGCGAATCCAGCCTGCCCGCTCATACACACGCGAGGCATCACTGCCCGAGACGGTATCGAGCACGAGCACGCTTTTACCCAATTCGCTCGCCCACTGCTCAGCAGCTTGCAGCAATTGCCCCGCCACACCTTGCTTGCGGGCGCGGCGATGCACTTGCATTTTGGCCAGATCGGCGCGATGCGGCTGGTTATCTGGCATGGCGAGGATGAGTTGGGCTGTGCCGGCGATGACGCCTTGATCGTCTCGCGTCACCAAAACGGCTCTTGCGCCCCGCTCTGTTTCTTGCGCGACCATTTGCCAAAACTGGCGTGCTCGCTCGCGGGTGATGGGGCAGTATGAAGCCGACGCTTGCACCGCCTTCGACGACATCAATGAGTACCGTGGCGAGTTCTTCAATGTCTTTCTTTTCCAGCGTGTGCAGCCGGTGGATGGTGAATGGGCGCATGGTTTTAACTTTTTGAGATGACGACTGCATAGCGGGCGGTTTGCGTGCCGGGGTTGTGATAGGTGATCGGGCGATCAAGGCGATGGGCGAGGCAATCGCCGGCTTTGAGATCGAAGACTGCGTTGCCAAGCGTGATTTGCATTTGCCCTGCGAGTAGCCAAATTTGCTGATGCACCTGCACGCCCTGAGCACTGCGGATCGCACCCTCGTACATCACCCGAGCCTGAGCTGGAAACTTCACTTCGACGATTTGAACGGGCGCGGCCTCACCACCCAACTCGTGCGGCGGCGAGACATTGCGCCGCGTGTAGCCGCTGGCAGGGTCGCGCCAAGTCTCTTGTTTGCTGGCTCTGGCAAGCACCTGAATGCTGCTCGGCTCAACGGCTGTCGGCTCAAAAAGAGAAGCCAAGGCCACACCGAGGCCCGTGGCGATTTTCTCGAGCACGGTGGCTGTGGGGCTGGCTTCAGCGCGCTCAATCAATGACAGCATGGAACGGCTCACGCCGCAGCTTTGCGAGAGCTGATCAAGCGAGAGGCCGCGCTCGTCGCGCAAGCGGCGAACTTGGGCTGAAATGCGCTCTTCAAGCCTTGGACTGTTAGTTTTTGGGATATTTTTATCTTTCATAATAGAAATTATTTCCAATTTATTGGATTATGTCAACGGCTGTGAATGACATCAACCAGCCGAACGCTCACGCACCTTGGTGACATCGTCGGTCTTCATAGCGCCTTAAAATCAAGCGTTTTAACCACCTAGCCGGCATATCAATTGCGCGGAGTGCTATGAAAATAATAGTTATCACTGGAGCCTCTGAAGGCATTGGTGCTGAAATGGCGCGGCAATTGGCTGCGGCGCATCGCTCGGATGTGGGGCTGGTGTTGGCGGCTCGCAAGATGGAGGCTTTGCAGGCTGTGGCATGCGATTGTGAGGCGCTGGGGGCGCAGACGCTTTGTGTGCGCACGGATGTGGGTGTGCGTGCCGATTGCATGGCCTTGATCGAGCAAACGATGGCGAAGTTCGGTCGTATGGATGCGCTGATCAACAATGCGGGCATTTCTGCACAAGCATTGCTGCAAGACGTGCCTGCTGACAAGCTCGATTGGTATGAGGATGTGATGCGCATCAACCATTGGGGCAGTGTGTGGACGACGCATGCGGCGCTGCCCCATCTGTTGCACAGCAAGGGCTCGATCGTGGCGGTCAGCTCGCTGGCCGGAATCGCGGGTGTGCCGGGGCGCACGGCTTACAGCGCGTCTAAATTTGCGATGACGGGATTTTTTGAGGCGCTGCGCGTGGAGCTGAAACAACAAGGCGTGAGCGTGACCACGGCATATCCCGGCGTGGTGCTGACGCAAATTCGCCAACACGGGCTCAATGCACAAGGCCATGCGCTAGGCAGTAGCGGCCTGAAGGAAGAAGGCGCGATGACGGTGCAGGAATGCGCGCGGCTGATTATCCAAGGCATGAATCAACGCAAGCGCGAGGTGGTGATGACGGGCATCGGCAAGCTCGGGCGCTGGCTTAAATTGATGGCACCGGGCATGGTGGAAAACCTCACCTTGAACGCCGTTAAATCCGAATTTCAACCAAAATAAACCATGCACGGCACAGAATCTATTTCTCCTTGGGTGGCTCGATGGGGTCACTTGATTTCAGCAGAGGGGCGCGTGTTGGATGTGGCATGCGGCGCTGGCAGACATTTATTGCATTTTTTAAGGCAAAAACACCATGTAGCCGGTATAGATATTGCGCAGAGTGCTCTTGAAATCATAGCTAGTCAGTTGAGCGAAGAAGAGCGCAGCCGCTGCCAGCTCATTCAAGCGGATATTGAAAACGGGTCTTGGCCGCTCAATGGCCAAACATTTGCCGGCGTGATCGTGACGAATTATTTGTGGCGGCCTTTGCTGCCGACGATTTTGCAAAGCGTCGCTGAAGGTGGCGTGTTGATCTATGAGACTTTCGCCAGCGGCAACGAAACTGTCGGCAAGCCTTCGCGACCTGATTTTTTACTGCAAAGCGGTGAGCTGTTGCAGGTGTGCCGAGCAGCAAACTTACGTGTGATTGCCTATGAAGATGGCTTTCTGGACAGCCCGGATCGCTTTGTGCAACGCATCGTGGCCGCTGCATCCACCATTACGGCTTCGCGCCAACCAACACCAGCGCGTTTCTTTCTGGGCTAATGCATCCGCCTTAGTCAGCCTGAAGCAAGGCTTGTTTACGCTGGCACACATCCTGCTAGATGAAGTCTATCGTGGTACATCCACACTCTGGGAGCCCATCATGGTGAATGACTGGTTTCGCAATGCACGACGATGGTGGCTTTTTTTATCCACTGGCATGCTCTCGTGCGCTGCGCTCGCGCAAAGTGCGCCCACCACCACAAGCAGCACAGTAGCTGCACCAACAGCGCCTAGCATGGTGGCGGCCAGTAGCATCAATGGTGCAGACACGGCTTGGCTTCTCGTGAGCACGGCCTTGGTGCTTCTGATGACTTTGCCCGGGATTGCATTGTTTTACGGCGGCATGGTGCGCAAGAAGAATGTGATCAACACCATGTCTTGTGTGGTGATGATCACAGCGATAGTGAGCCTGCTGTGGTTCGTGATCGGTTATTCATTGGCCTTCACGCCGGGCAGCCCCTGGGTGGGTGGCCTCAGCCGCGCTTGGTTTGAGGGCTTCGGTGTGATCAAAGCCACCCAGATGGTGGCTGTGAGCCATATCGCGCCGAATGTGCCGGAGTCTGACTATTCCATGTTTCAGCTCACCTTTGCCATCATCACGGCAGCACTCATCGGGGCGCCTTGGTCGAGCGCGTGCGCTTTTCGGGTCTGCTGATTTTTATCAGCTTGTGGACGCTCCTAGTCTATGCGCCGATTGCGCATTGGGTCTGGGAGCCAGGCGGCTGGCTGGCGCAGATGGGGGTGCTCAATTTTGCGGGTGGCGCGGTGGTGCATATCAATGCCGGGGTTTCAGCCCTCGTGGCCGCTTATGCCTTGGGCTTTCGGCAAGGCTATGGGCGTGAGCCACTGGTGCCGTTTAACCTCGGGCTCACGATGGCTGGCGCGGGTTTACTCTGGGTCGGCTGGTTTGGCTTCAATGCGGGCTCTGCCATTGCAGCGGACGGCCGCACCGGGCTGGCAATGTTGGTGACGCATATCGCCGCTTCCGCAGGCGTGATCGGCTGGTTGGTTGCCGAATGGATCGTGCGCGGCAAGCCCACGCTCTTGGGCATGTGCTCAGGCATCGTGGCGGGCTTGGGGCGATCACGCCGGCCAGTGGCTTTGTCGGCCCCAAGGGCGCGGCAGTGATAGGTCTTGTAGCCGGTGTGCTCTGCTATTGGGGCGCGACGGGCTTGAAGCGATTGCTGCGCGTGGATGATTCACTGGATGTGTTTGGCGTGCATGCGGTGGGCGGCATTGTGGGCGCACTGCTCACGGGTGTGTTCAACGATCCGATCATCAGCGGTATGCAGGCTTCAGTGCTCACCCAAGCGATTGGCGTGGGCGCTGTCTTGGCCTATAGCGCGCTTGGCACCCTGGTAATTGTGCTCATCACCAATTTACTGATCGGCTTGCGGGTGGAGGAAAAAATGGAGCCCGATGGCATGGATCTGAATCAGCACGGAGAAAGGATCGGCACATGAGCGCAGAACGAATCAGTGAAAGCGATCTGATGGCCTTGGCTGCGCATTTGCACGTTCATTTGCGCCGGCGCACGGGGCGCGTTATAGATGTGGAATGGCTGGTATCGAATGCCGAATATGCGCATGTGATCATCCATCTGGCCAAAGCCAGCGCCGTGACAGAAGGCGCGCCCGAGCTGGCCGTGTGGGCGGCGCGCTTTGAGATGGCGATGATGAAAGTGCAGCGGCCACGCAAACCATTGATGTCTGCTCTGGCGATTGCGGGCGCAAACCACTCCCCAACCAGCTTCGCCCAGTCAGAACGGCAACAGTTGCCGGCTTCCTGCAGCTTCGGGCAAGACAGCCGCTATAGCGACAGCGGTTTTGTGAGCGAATTTGGTGAATCCAGCCGCAAGGTGGATACCAGCGAACTCGCGCCACGTAAGCCTTTGCGCGAGGCTTATGTTTGGAGCTTGCGGTAATCGTCCTTTCATCAAAATCGCCATTATTTGGCATCAATGCAGTGCATTGGGCGGGCGTTTTGCACCTGTGCAGGCCACCCTCGCAGGTAGAATTGCGCCATGAAACAAATTATCGGAAGCATTGTGGCATTGGTGACCCCGTTCCATCCCGATGGAAGCGTAGACTACCCCACGCTGCGAAAAACTGATCGACTGGCACATCGCTGAAGGCACGGATTGTATTGGCGTAGTCGGCACTACGGGCGAATCTCCAACCGTCACTGTGGAAGAACAAGTGGAAATCATCCGCGTGTCAGTAGAGCAAGCAGCGAAAAGAGTGCCCATCATGGCCGGCTGCGGTGCCAATTCCACACACGAAGCCATTGAACTGGCCAAAAAAGCTCGCGCAGTGGGCGCGGATTGCCAGTTGCAAGTCGTCCCGTACTACAACAAACCCACGCAGGAAGGCCAGTTCCAGCATTTCAAAGCGATTGCTGAAGCCACAGGCGATTTGCCGATCGTGCTCTACAACGTGCCCGGCCGCTCCGTGGCCGATATGGCGCACGATACTGTGCTGCGCCTAAGCCAAGTCAAAGGCATCGTCGGCATCAAAGAAGCGACCGGCAATATCGAACGCGCTCAGTGGCTGATCAAAGATGCGCCTGAAGGCTTTGCAATTTATTCGGGCGATGATCCTACGGCAGTTGCGCTCATGCTCTGCGGCGGCCATGGCAATGTGAGTGTGACAGCCAACGTTGCGCCTCGTTTGATGCACGAGCTGTGCGCGGCGGCCATTGCTGGTGATCGCGCGACGGCCATGGCAATTCAGAAGAAACTTCTGCCGCTGCACAAGGCTCTGTTTGTTGAAGCGAATCCGATCCCCGTGAAATGGGCACTTGGCACAATGGGATGGGCGGGAAGCACTTTAAGACTGCCCATGACGGTCATGTCACAATCGAATATTCCTAGCGTCGAGGCTGCTTTGCAAGCAGCGCGTTTGGTTTGAACATTTTTTGAATGCATTGAAGGTTTCATTTATGGTTTCACGCGCATTTCTCTTGCTTGCACTGATGGCCGGTCTCGGTTTGGCAGGTTGCTCGGTGCTCGAGCCAGATCGCATTGACTACAAAAGCTCGGGCAAAGCACCTACGCTGGAGGCGCCGCCTGATTTAACGGCTTTGTCGCGTGACACACGCTTCAATGTGCCCGGCGGTAACGTCACAGCCAGTGCCTATAACGCTGGCTCACCTCAAGCCGGCGTGCCAGTGGCGGCCAATAGTATTTCAGATGTCCGCATTGAACGATCCGGCAATCAGCGCTGGCTGGTGGTGGCGCGTCCGGCGGATCAAATTTGGGGGTCAGTGCGTGATTTTTGGCAGGAAAACGGGTTTTTGCTCAACATTGATCGGCAAGATGTGGGCGTGATGGAAACCGATTGGGCAGAAAATCGGGCAAAGATTCCGCAAGACTTCATTCGGGCGACCATTGGTAAAGCCATCGATAGCGTGTATGACTCGGGTGAGCGCGACAAATTTAGAACTCGCGTCGAAAGAACGAACAACTCCACTGAAATCTACATTACGCATCGAGGAATGGTAGAAAAAAGGATCAGTGACCGCGCAGGAGGACAACCTGGTACGCAATGGGAGCCTCGTTCAGCAGACCCCGAGCTTGAAGCCGAAATGCTGCGTCGCTTGATGCTCAAATTGGGTATTGGTCAAGAACAATCGAAAGCCCTGATTGCTGGCGGTGCAGTCAAGCTCACATCTCGTATCGCCAATGCCAATGGTGTTCCTGTCGTGCAAATCGATGACGGCTTTGACCGTGCATGGCGTCGCGTCGGTCTTAGCTTGGATCGCACAGGCTTTACTGTGGAAGACCGTAACCGCGCTGAAGGTGTGTACTTTGTACGTTATGTCGAACCCAAAGCCGATACGAAAGAGCCCGGCTTCTTTGGTAAACTTTTTGGTGGTAGCAGCAACGATGCAGCGCCTTTGAAATATCGCATCGCCGTCCGCAGTCAAGGTGAAACTACTACTGTTTCGGTGCTAAATAACGCCGGCACCCCAGAGACCTCATCGAACGCCCAACGTATCGTCAAAGTCTTGGCAGACGACCTGAGATAAATTAAATGGGGTCAGATACTATTTAATCGACAAGTCTTGCGGCTTGTCAATAATGGTTAAGCTCCATTAGATAGTACTTGACCCTGTTTAATTTCATGGCGCGTCAACCTCGTCTCACTCTAGCTGGCCACACTTATCACCTTATCCAGCGCGGCAACAATCGCCAGCCAATTTTTACCGATGACGCGGATCGGCGAGACATGCTGCGTTTGCTGCTCGAAGCATCGCGCGAACATCAAGTCACCGTTCACAGTTATGTGTTGATGGACAACCATGTGCATCTACTCGTCACGCCAGCTACGGCAGAGGGCATGCCGAAAATGATGCAGCAGGTCGGGCGTGCTTATGTGCGGCATTTCAATGATCGTGTTTCTCGAAGCGGCACACTGTTTGAAGGGCGCTACCGAAGTGCGCTGGTGCAAACGGAGAGGTATTTGTTGGCTTGCATGGTCTATATCGAACTCAATCCTGTGCGTGCAGGCCTCGTAACGCACCCGAAGGATTTCGCTTGGAGCAGCCATGCGCATTACGCCGACATCAAGCCTAGCCCGTTAGTGACCCCTCACCCGCACTTTTTTACCCTAGGCAATACGCCGTTTGCCCGGGAGCAATCTTATTTGCAACTCGTCCAAACAGGTCTCTCTCAAAGCGAGGAGCGGAAAATCACCGAAACGACTCTTCGTAATCATGGTTTAGGCGATGCTTCTTTCATCGAAAAACTAGAGCTTCAAACCCAATTAAAACTCCAGCCCGGGCTGAAAGGTCGCCCAACTGGATCACTCTCTAGCAATTTAACGAAGAAAAAAATCAATTAAATCAATGATTTTCAATATGTCCCCAATTAAATAAATTTAGCCAATCAA
>JAAUOI010000097.1 GCA_012036375.1 Allobrachymonas sp.
GGGGTGAGGTTGGTGAATCCGTTCGTTTTCAACAAGGTAGCGCGAGTAGGTGTTATGCACGACCGAACCAGTATGGCTATAAACCATCGGCGTTCATTTTCTCTACGTCGAAAATTTGCACAAAAGGAACAAGCTTGGTTTCAGCTAGACTAGCATAAACCTCTCCAGCAAAACGATGTGCCATATCTTCTTTCTCTCGGCGTACTTTGCTGCCCCAATCTTTTTCGGGAGTCAACGCATGATCAACATGGTGACCTATTTCATGCAAAAAGTGCGGTAAAGAACGGTATTGCGAAGCGACTGATTTGACGGGCGAATAGTAATGTCGCGTTTGCCTAAAACAACCTCATGCCCATCATTCTTTAGACGCTCCAATTCTTTCGCGGCTTCTATATCGAGTGACCTTGACCATGTATAGGGTTGAATAGTTTTTGCTTCCAAAATAACTGCGCTGCCACTCAGCTTGCCGAGATCAAACTCGTACAATGCCCTTCCCCAGACAGAGCGCAGTAGATCTTGTTTGCGTGTGGGTTGCCGCAACACAATGAAATCAAAGGCTTTTTTGAGTATCGGGCTTGATAAAGAAAGAAGGTGACATAGATCATCTATCGCGCAGGGATAAATCCAATTAGCGTTGCGTGGTGGCTCCACAAAAAAGAGCTGCTCTTTATTGCCTATTTGTCTGCGTACAGTGACGTAGCTAGATAAGTTCTCCCAAAAACAGTGGGGGGTATGCCATGACTGCGGAATCACAAGACGATTGTCTTGACCATGCCCCTGTGCCTTGGTGCCAATTTTCCGATTGCGCTTAGTTGGATTCCAGCCAGGTCGCATACTCAGGATTTCATGATGGCTTCAATTTCAGAAGCTGTGACTGCCACGTCGCGAGACATCAACTCACACCCCTTGCTATTGACCACCGCATCATCCTCAATCCGAATGCCGATGTTGTGGAATTTCTCAGGCACGCCTGCCGCTGGGCGGATGTAGATGCCGGGCTCGATGGTGAGCACCATGCCACCCTGCAGGATTCGGCTTGGGCGGTTTTTGATTTGTTCGCCGCTGAGCGGGTCTTTACGCTCTGTGGTTTTGTCGAGTTCTGTTAACTCGTTATAGCCTGCACAGTCGTGCACATCCATGCCGAGCCAGTGGCCGGTGCGGTGCATGTAGAAGGGGAAGTAGGCGCGTTTTTCGATCACGTCTTCTAAGCTTCCGTGTTTGTCGTGCGTGAGCAGGCCGCTATCGAGCATGCCTTGGGCGAGGACTTTGACGGCGGCTTCGTGGGGATCAATAAAGCGCATGCCGGGTTTTGTGGCGGCCACCGCAGCTTCTTGCGCAGCGAGCACGATTTCATACATCTCGCGTTGCGGGGCGGTGAACTTTCCGTTGGCGGGGAAGGTGCGGGTGATGTCGCTCGCGTAGCCGTGTAGCTCGCAGCCAGCGTCGATCAAGGCGAGATCACCGCTCAAGATTTTGCGTCGCCGGCTTGGTAGTGAAGCACGCAAGCGTTTGCGCCAGCGGCGACGATGCTGCCGTAGGCGGGGTATTCGCTGCCGTTTTTGCGAAATTCATGCAAGAGTTCGGCATCGAGGTGGTATTCGCGCAGGTCTTGGCCTTCGCGCAGCATGCGGGCAGAGAGTTGCATGGCGCGGATGTGCGCTTGTGCGCTGATTTGAGCAGCGGCTCGCATGATGTCGATTTCATGCGCGTCTTTGACGAGGCGCATTTCATCCAAGATGCTGCACAGATCGCGCTGATTCTCGGGGCAGAGTGCGCCATAGCGCACGCGGGCGCGAACGGCTTGCAGCCAAGTGGCGATTTGCCCCTCAAGGCCTGTGTGAATGGCGAAGGGATACCAAACGGTGGCGCGGTTTTCTAAGAGCTTGGGCAATTGGCTGGCGAGTTCGGTGTTGGCATGCGCCGCTTGTAAGCCAAGGAATTCAGGCGCAGCTTCGGGGCCGAGGCGATAGCCATCCCATATCTCGCGCTCCAAATCTTTGGGCTGGCAAAACAAAGTGCATGTGCCGTTGGATTCGATCAGTAGCGTAGCACCGGGCTCTTTGAAGCCGGTGAGGTAGTAGAAATAACTGTCGTGGCGATAGAGGTAGCCGCTATCGCGGTTGCGAGAGCGCTCGGGCGCGGTGGGGATGATGGCTATTGAGTCTTTGCCGAGCTGGGCGGCGACGCGAGCGCGGCGCTGGGCGTAGATGGAGGCGTGGGCTACTGTTTTCATAACGTGATTCTCGCTGGAAATGAGAGGTGGCGCGAGTTGTGAGGACTCAATCACTACCTTGAAAATTGAAAATCAAATTTTCGATTTTCAAGGGTGTATTCAAGGTGTATTCAAGGTGCATTCAATTGAGCCAAGCGTTCGGGCGTGCCTACATCTGTCCATTCGCCTTCGTAGAGCGATGCGGTTACCGCGCCAGCATCCATGCCCGCACGAAGCATAGGAGCGAGGGCGGCTTGGATGCCTTGAGGATTGCCGGGTGGGATATTGCACCAAGGTGCGGTGAAGAAGGCTTGTTTGTAGAGGGCGACGGTGCTGAAGGTGTAGAGAGCGTGGCCGGTTTCTTTGGGCAAGTTGAGCGCTTGGCCATCTGAGGAAAGGCCGAAAATCGCCGCGTGGGTTGTGCGGCGGGTTGGGGACGAGCCAGAGGTGTGCCCAAGCGCTGCTGGCAGTGAAAGCTTCAAAAGCTGCGCGTCTGAACGCAAACTGCGGCATGAACACATCGCCAGCGACGACCCAAAACACATTCGCTAAATTAGGCAAGGCTCGCACAATGCCGCCCGCGGTTTCTAGTGCTGCGCCGAAATCACGGCCCTCATGAGAAAACTGGAGCTGCAAAGAAGAATTCATCAACTCCTGATTTAATAGCACTCCGCGCACATTTCTTGCCGGCAAATCCTTGTTTTTGCTTAAAAAATAGGTCTCAATCTGTTCCCCCAGCCAGGCGGTGTTGATGAGCTGCGAGGTGAAGCCTTGGCATGCAAGCGCCTCCATCGGCCACTGCATCAAAGGCTTGCCGCGCACTTGTAGTAAAGGTTTGGGCGCGCTGTCCGTCAAAGGCCGCATGCGCTCTCCTCGGCCTGCGGCCAAGATCATGGCCTGCGCGGGCGCGGCCGAGAAAGTGTCGTGAGTTTGATCTATCATGTAATCGGGATAATTTTCAACACACCACACAAGGAGATCAGCATGGCATTGATGGACTTTATCAAGAAGCAATTCATAGACATTATCCAGTGGACGGAGGACGGCGACGGCACGCTCGCTTGGCGCTTCCCAATGGCTGAGATGGAGATTCAAAACGGCGCCTCGCTCACTGTGCGCGAATCGCAGATGGCGGTGTTTGTCAATGAAGGCAAGGTGGCCGATGTATTTGGCCCGGGCATGTACAAGCTCAGCACGCAAACCTTGCCAGTGCTCACTTACCTCAAAAACTGGGACAAACTGTTTGAATCGCCCTTCAAAAGCGATGTGTATTTCTTCTCCACGCGCCAGCAGCTCGATGCGAAATGGGGCACGCCGCAGCCGATCACCGTGCGGGACAAAGATTTTGGCGCGGTGCGCTTGCGGGCGTTTGGCAACTATGCGTTTCGCATCGCTGATCCGAAGCTGTTTCACACCGAAATTTCCGGCACGCGCGATGTGTATCGTGCCGAAGAATTAGACGGCCAACTGCGCGGCTTGGTGTTGCAACACATTAGCACTGCGATTGCCGCCAGCGGCATTCCATTCCTCGATTTGGCGGCAATCAGCATGGCTTTGCACAGGCGATGAGCGCGGCGCTCGCGCCGGAGTTTGCCAAGATTGGCCTCAAGCTCGACGCGATGACGGTGCAAAATGTCTCGCTGCCCGAAGAGCTGCAAAAATCCTCGATCAAAAAATCGGCATGGGCATGGTCGGCAACGACATGGGCAAATTCATGCAATACCAAACGGCGCAGGCGATTCCGAAGTTTGCCGAGAATTCGGGCGGCGGCAGTGGCATTGCGGGCGACGCGATGGGCATGGGCGCTGGCTTGGCGCTGGGGCAGGTGATGGCTCAGAATCTGCAAGCTGGTTTGGCTAATTCAGCGAATGCGGCAGGCGCTGCCGCAGCACAAGCCGCTACCGCTGTAGTCAAGCCCGATGATGTGATGGGCATGCTGGAAAAGCTCGGTGATTTGAAGGCCAAAGGCATCTTGACCGAGGAAGAGTTCAGCGCAAAGAAGGCCGAGCTACTGAAAAAGCTGGTTTGAAATCAGCAAGTCTTTGAACACGGAAGTCACAGAAATTGCACGGAAAACACGGAGATTCTCTGTGGCTTCCGTGTGCTTTCGTGACTTCCGTGTACAAGAAGCCTCTCAACACCCAACAAAATAAGTAGAGTGAGTAGCGAAACCTCAGTTCAACGCGCTTACCGCGCCGCTTGCCCGGGTTGTGGTGCGCCGGTCGAGTTTCGCTCGCTTGCGAGTACGCATGCGGTCTGCGGGTTTTGTCAGAGCACGATGGTGCGCGAAGGCGATGCCTTGAAGCGCATCGGCAAGATGAGCGAGGTGTTTGACGATTACTCGCCGCTGCAGCTCTTCTCGCAAGGCAAGTTCAACGGCGTGGGCTTCACCGTGGTGGGCCGTTTGCAATACAAATACCGTGAAGGCAGTTGGACGGAATGGCTTTGCGCATTGGACGATGGCACGAGCGCATCGCTCAGTGAAGACAACGGCAGTTTTGTGTGGAGCCAAACGGCGAGCACAGCGCGCACATTGCCGCAGCCGCATCAATGGGTGATTGGCAACACCACGGCCATCAATGGCAAGGGCTACAGCGTTGCATCCATCCAAACCGTCTCGCTGATGGCCGCGCAGGGCGAATTGCCCAAACTGCCGCCGCTGGGTCAAGAATTTACTGTGGTCGAGCTAAGAAGTGACAGCGGCGATGTGATTTCGGTGGAGTATTCCAGCACGCCGCCCAGCCTGTCCAAGGGCGTGGCTATAGCGCTGGAGAATTTGCAGCTCACGGGTTTGCGTGATGTGGCCAACCAGACGGGCGCTGGCGGCAAAGAAGTCAAAGGCCGGCATTTCAACTGCCCCAACTGCGGCAGCCCGGTGGATGTGAAGCTACAGACGAGCCAGAGCATCACCTGCGGTAATTGCGCCAGCGTGATTGACCTTTCGCAAGGTATCGGCGGCGAGCTCAAGCATGCGATTCAAGATGAGCCGGTGCGCCCGCTGATTCCTCTGGGCAGTGTTGGCACGCTGCAAAGCAAGAGCTGGCAGGTGGTGGGCTTTCAGCATCGCTTGGGGCAAGAGGTCGGGGAAGACGATGAATCCTTTGGTTGGGATGAGTATTTGCTTTACAACCAAAAGGCGGGCTTTATCTTTTTGGTGGATGCAACCGATGGCTGGAGTATCGTCAAACCCACCACCGGCGCTCCCGAGGTCAAGAGCAAATCCCAAGCCAAATACCAAGGCGCAGCCTACACGTTGCAATACGCCTACAAGGCCGAGACCACCTATGTGGCGGGCGAGTTTTATTGGCGCGTGGAGCGCGGGCAAAAGACCTACAACGAAGACTATGCAAACGGCAAGCTGCTGCTCGCGCGCGAGCAAAGCGCCAGCACGGGCGGGCAGGAGGTGACCTGGTCGGTGGGCTCCAAGGTCGATGCGCAAACCGTGGTGCAGGCTTTCAAGCTCAAAGGCCAAGAGGATAAATTCAACCGCGATGTGACACCGCTGTCGTCAGGCGGCGATTCAGGCATGGGCATCCTGTCGTGGGTGATCTTGATTTTTATTTTGTTCGTCGTGTTTTCGATGATGAGCCGCTGCTCGCGCGACTGTGATCCGCGTGTGGAAAACTGCGCATCGGGCACACGCAGTGGCGGTGGCAGTTATGGTGGCTACAGCTCAGGCGGTGGGCATAAGTAATGGTTTTTTTGAAGGAGTAATTGAAATGGTGGAATGGCTTAAACCCGGCGCGTTTGTCGGCTCAATTGTTTTCGCGTTGATCGGCGTGGTGATTTTTTGGCTCTGCTTCATCATCATCGACAAGATCACGCCCTATAACTTGTGGGAAGAGATTGTGGAAAAGCAAAATATCGCTTTGGGCATCGTGGTGGGAGCGATGTCGCTAGGCATCTCGATCATCGTTGCGGCGGCGGTGCATGGTTGACAAGGCAAGAACTATGTAACGCGAAAAAGCGCGAAAAAGCTAACAAGAAAAGCGCTAAAAACAGCCATGAATTTTTCGCGCTTTTTGCGTCTTTTTGCGGTTTTCGCGTTACCTAGAACCGAATGAGCGTGAAGTTGCAAGAGACAGAGAAATCCCCCGCGCCGATTGAACTGGCTTTGCTTGCCAGCGTGTTCGTCGTGGCAGCTTGTGGTTTGCTGTATGAGCTGGCTGCGGGGGCGATTGCTTCTTATGTGTTGGGCGATTCGATTCTGCAGTTCTCCACCATCATTGGCACATATTTGTTTGCGATGGGTGTGGGCAGTTGGCTGTCTCGTTACTTCGAGCGGCAGTTGCCGGCGCAGTTTTTGCGCATTGAGTTGTTGATTGCGGTGATTGGCGGGGCGCTGCCTGCGGTGTTGTTTTTGGCGCATGCGTATGCGCCGCAGGGCTTTCGGTTTTTGCTCTACAGCTTGGTGATGCTGGTGGGCACGCTAGTCGGGTTGGAAATCCCGATCGTGATGCGGATTTTGAAGCGCAATGTGCAGCTCAAAGATTTGGTCTCGCAGGTGCTCACGTTTGATTATTTGGGGGCGCTCGCGGTGAGTTTGGCGTTTCCTTTGCTGCTTGTGCCGCAGCTGGGGCTGGTGCGCACGGGGCTGTTATTTGGCCTCTTGAATGCAGCAGTAGCGCTGTGGGCGGTGTGGCTGTTTCGTCATGAGCTGCGGGCGTTTAAGGCGCATCTGGTGGCGGCGCTCGTCGTGATCGGCGCATTGTTCGCGGCCTTTTGGCAGGCGGAGCACATCACCACGCTGGCGGAAGATCGTTTTTATCAAGACAGAATAGTTTTTTCAAGTACCTCGCCTTATCAGCGCATCGTGGTGACGCAGGGCAAAACGGGGCATCGCTTGTATTTGAATGGCAACCTGCAGTTTGCGCAGCGCGATGAATACCGCTATCACGAGGCGCTGGTGCACCCAGTCATGGCCGCGCACGGTGCGCCGAAAAAAGTCGCGGTGCTGGGCGGCGGCGATGGCATGGCAGTGCGCGAGGTGCTGAAATACGCAAGCGTGGAAAGCGTCACCTTGGTCGAGCTTGATCCGAAAATGACAGAGATTTTCTCGCGCGATTCTCAGCTTGCGGCATTGAATGGTGGATCTTTACAGTCGCCAAAGGTGAAGATCATCAACACCGATGCTTTCAAGTTTTTAGAAACCTCGAATGAGGTATTTGATGTGGTGGTTGTGGATTTTCCTGACCCGAGCAATTTTTCGTTGGGCAAGCTGTATTCCACCTCGTTTTATGCGCTGCTGGATAAGGCGTTATCAAGCAGCGGCTATGCCGTGATTCAAAGCACCTCGCCACTGGTGGCGCGCAAGAGTTTTTGGACCGTGGTGCGCACGATTGAAGAGGTGGGCTTGAGCGCGATGCCGTATCACGCGCATGTGCCCAGCTTTGGCGAATGGGGCTTTATTGTGGCCAGTCGAAGGCCGTTTAAGCCAACGCTTGCGCAAGAGGTGTTGCCCAAAGATCTGCGGTTTTTAAATGCGCAAAGCTTGCCGCTGCTGTTTGATTTTCCGCAAGATATGAGCCGCGTGGCTGCCGAGCCCAATCGCATGAGCAATCAGAATTTGGTGCTCACGTTTGAACAAGAGTGGGGCAAGGTGCAGTGAGCGTGTCTCGGCGCAAGGTGTTGGTCGGTGCGGCTGCCACAGCGGCTGTGTCGGCTTGCCAAGCGCCGCGTGATGAGTTGGCCAAAATCACGGGTGGTTTTGGTGGCATGTCTCAGGAGCGCGGGCATGTGCTCAGAAAAGTCGAACGGCCTGAATGGAAAGGCGGTGAGATTCGCAAGGTGCACACGCTCATTGCTGGTGGCGGCGTGGCGGGTTTGTCAGCGGCGCGGGCGCTGCGCTTGCAAGGCGTGGATGATTTTGCCTTGCTGGAATTGGAAGATACAGCCGGAGGCAATGCGCGGGGCGGTTCTTTAGCGGGCATGGCGCATCCGCTGGGTGCGCATTATTTGCCTGTGCCCAGCGACGACGCGCCTGAAGTACAGGATTTTTTAGAAGAGTTGGGTATCCGCAAGCGCATTGCGGGGCGTTGGACATATGACGAACAAGCCTTATGCCACAGCCCACAAGAGCGCTTGTATTTCAACGCTGCCTGGCAAGAGGGTTTGTTGCCGATGCAGGGCATGAGCGAATCCACGCTGGCGCAGTACCAGCGCTTTGCCCAGCTCATCGCCCAGGCGCAAGCGAGCGGCGCTTTTCACGTGCCTATGAGGCCGTTTTTTAAGCAAAATCAGCTTCTAGCCGGCATAAAATATGCGCCAAGTGCTATCACATTCATAGCGTACTTGGATCAGCAACAACTCACCGATCCGCATCTGCGCTGGTATTTAGATTATTGCTGCCGCGATGATTACGGCGCGGGCATTGAGGTGGTGAGCGCTTGGGCAGGCATTCATTATTTTGCAGCGCGGCATGGTTTTGCTGCGCCGGGCTTGGAGCCAACTGCAAGAGCCGAGCGGGAAGGCGTGCTCACTTGGCCGCAAGGCAATGCTTATTTAACGCAGGCATTGACCCAACCGCTGGGCGAAAGGCTGCACACCGCGAAAGTGATTTTGCGCATCGAGGAGCAGCGCAGCGCCGTGATGGTTGATGCGCTGGATGGGGCAAGCGGCCAAGTGCGCCGATGGCAAGCGCAGCAATGCATCGTGGCGCTGCCGCTGCATGTGGCCGCACGCGTGGTGGCGCAGCCACCCGGGTTTTTGCAGCAAGCGGCGCGGCAGGTCGTGCATTCGAGTTGGTGGGTTGCCAACATCCACATCACCGCCCCGCTGCACGACGATGGACGGGGCGCGCACCCGAGTTGGGACAACGTGATCTACGGCGGCCAAGGCCTGGGCTATGTGGACGCGATGCACCAAAGCACGCGCCCCGTGCCCGGCGAGACGGTGCTCACGTACTACAACGCTGCTGGCGCAGGCCCGCAGGCGCGGCGAGACTTGCTGCAAACGACATGGCCTCAGCTACGCGACCAAGCCTTGCGCGAACTGAGCACCGCCCACCCCGATATCACCCGCCTCGCGCAGCACATCAGTATCACGCGCTACGGCCACGCCATGGCCGTGCCCACACCGGCTGCCACAGCGCATTTTTTAAGCCAAATCGGCCACTACCCGGCAAGAAATCTGCGCGGAGTGCTATTAAATCAAGAGCAAATCAATCGTTACCCCAAGATGTCCACGCCTGCCACCCAGCGCCTACGCTTCGCCCACAGTGACTGGAGCGGGGTCAGCGTATTTGAAGAGGCGTTCACGC
>JAAUOI010000098.1 GCA_012036375.1 Allobrachymonas sp.
GGAGCAATTACTACATCAAGTCGATTGAAGAAGTCAAAGCGGGTAGCTGGAAAGGCGGCATCGTCACCCGTTGGGGCGTGCCAGAAGGCCAAAACGATTTGGTCAAAGTCTCCGATCAAGTGCCTGCTGATCTGAAAGCCAAAGTCGATGAAATCAAAGCAGGCATGAAAGCCGGCACCTTCGACCCCTTCATTGGCCCCATCATGGACAACGCTGGCAAGGAGCGCCTAGCCAAAGATGCGAAGTCAGATGACGACTGGAAAGGCAAAATTGACTTCTTCGTCAAAGGCGTAGAAGGCAAAGTGCCGTCTGGAAAATAAGCTGGTTTTGTGCATCAAAAGAGCCGCCTTGTGCGGCTCTTTTTCATGAGAAATTAGTCACTAACCGGCATGAAATATGCGTTGAATGCTATCAAATACATAGTAATCGACGACCTTCTTTCGATGACTGCCATGCGATAAACTCAAGCTGTGAAATATCCTCAAACGGTCGATCAATTGCTGCGCCCCAAGGCTCATGCCAAGCCCTTGGTGTTAGATTTGTTTGCGGGTTGCGGCGGCTTGGCGTTGGGCTTTGAGGCGCAAGGTTTTGAAACACTGGGCTTTGAAATGGATGTCGATTGCTGTGCCAGCTACCGGCACAACCTGCATGGTGATTGCGTCAACGTCAAGCTTGATACGAACTATCAGTTTCCAAAAGCGCAAGTCGTGATCGGTGGGCCGCCGTGCCAGCCATTTAGCGTGGGTGGCTATCAAAACGGCATTCGCGACGCGAGAGATGGTTTCCCGGCGTTTGTATCGGCTGTAGAACAAGCTCAGCCGGATGTGTGGCTGTTTGAGAATGTGCGCGGGTTAATGTATCGCAACAAAAGATTATCTGGACGTGATCATTCGTGAATTGGAAAATTTGGGTTATGTGGTGGAGTTCAAGCTGCTCAATGCGGTGGACTACAGTGTTCCTCAAAACCGTGAGCGCGTGATCGTCGTCGGGCATCGTGGCGAGTTCAGCTACCCTGCGGCGCATAAAAAACGCATCACCGCAGGCGAGGCGCTCGGAGATTTGGCGATGCAAAGTCATGCCGATTCCAAGTTTTTGACGGCCAGCATGGACACTTATGTGGCTAAGTATGAAAAAGCCTCCGCCTGTATCACACCACGCGATTTGCATCTAGACCGCCCCGCGCGCACAGTGACCTGTCGCAACTTGGCGGGAGCAACGGGCGATATGCATCGCCTGGCGTTGCCAGATGGCCGCAGGAGAAGACCCACGGTCCGTGAGGCTGCACGCTTGCAAAGTTTCCCTGACTGGTTTGAATTCCAAGGCTCAGAGACCAGTGCTTTTAATCAAATCGGCAATGCTGTCCCTCCCATGTTGGCCTATGCAATAGCAGGCAGTATTCGTGCGTGTTTAGAGTCTGGAAAAAAATTGAGCACAGCTCAGATACGTAAGCGTCGACAACCCAGTCAGATTGAGTTGATTTCAGCGTAATGCCTCAAGCCAATGCACATTCAATTGAACAGTGGGTCGCGCAAACCTGCGATGCTTTGTTTGCGCTTGGTGTACCCAGTCAAGGCTTATCGCCGCGAAGAAAAGAAAAATGGCCAAAGCATTCTTAGCTCTGGCAGATTTAAAACCCAGTATGTCGTGGGCTGAGCTGAAAAGTGGCGATGACGCACACCAATTGCGATCGCGTGAAATCATCAAATTCATGAATCAGCATTGGGCAGAAAGTATTGCAGACAGCTCATATGACGACATTCGACGCAAAGATTTAGCTTTCGCCGTGGAGGCCGGCATCGTGATGAAGAGTGCGAACAAGCTCGATGCCAATACAAACGACGGCACACGAGGTTTCGCAATACATCCCGAAGCTGCCAAGGCTTTGAGGGCATACGGCACAGTGAGATGGAAGCCGTTATTGAAGAAGTATCTTCAGCATCGCCCCAATTTGGCTGAGCAGCTAGAGCGCCGCAGGAATCTAGCGCGAATACAGGTGAAGATTCCTGATGGGCGAGCCTTGGTTTTCAGCGCTGGAAAACACAATCTTTTGCAAAAACCATAATTGAAGATTTTCTGCCTTCTGTATGGTTTTGGGGCGGACGTGCTTTATGTGGGCGACACAGAAAAGAAACACCTGTTGCTTGAGGAAAAGAGATTACTCAGCCTGAAATTCTTTGAACTCAAACATGACAAGTTACCCGATGTTGTGGCTTACTCAAAAGCTAAAAATTGGTTGTATTTGATCGAGGCGGTGACGACGGCCAACCCCATCACCGAGTTGCGCAGAAAAATCTTGCTGGACTTAACCAAAGACTGCACGGCTGAAATTATTCTGATCACGGCCTTTCTTGATCGCGCAACCTATCGTAAATTTGCAAGCGATATAGCTTGGGAAACCGAAGTTTGGATCGCAGATGCGCCAGAGCACATGATTCACTTCAACGGCGATAAATTTCTGGGGCCGCATACGGCTCAGTTGCAGACTAAATAGTGTGGTTGTTGCAGTTGTTGCCAACAGACGAATTTTGTTCGAGCACTCATCATGATGGAAACACAACTTTGGCATCCCGTGGTCGCAGCCCAAGATCTTGATCGCGCGCCAGTTGCGGCGGCATTGCTGGAAACAGAGCTGGCGTTGTGGAGAGATTCGCAGGGCGTAGTGCACGCCTGGGCAGATCGTTGCCCGCATCGCGGTGCGAAATTCTCGTTGGGCCGTGTGGTGGAGGATCGCTTGGAATGCGGCTATCACGGCTGGCAATTTGCAACTGATGGGCGGTGCAGGTTCGTGCCTGCGCTGCCGGCTTTTTCTCCGCCTGCGAGCCACTGCGCGCAGGTATATGAAGCGCGTGAGGCGTATGGCTTAATTTGGGTGCGGCTGGGGCAGAGTGCCAGTGAGATTCCCGTGTTTGCAGCAGAAAGTGATGCGCGACTGCGCAAGGTCAATTGTGGGCCGTATCTGGTGCAAACCTCTGCGCCGCGCCTTGTGGAGAATTTTCTTGATATGAGCCATTTTGGCTTTGTGCATGAGGGCTGGCTGGGTGATCGAGCGCATGTGGCCATGCAGGATTACGAGGTGCACAAAACGACGACGGGCATCTTGGCGACGAACTGCCAAGCTTGGCAGCCCAAGAGCAATTTGCATTCGGCCACGGGATCGATGGTGGACTATACCTACGAAGTGAACGCGCCCTACACCTGCATCCTCACCAAAGCGCCCGATCCTTCAACGCTTGGCGCGCACATTGTTGACAAGAGCAGTTTCCGCGAATCGATCGCGCTCTTCGTTTGCCCCATCACGCCCGAGACGAGCCGCGTGTGGATTCGCATGGCGATGACGGATTTTGAATCGCCCGATTCGGCTTTGCAAAATTTTCAGAATACGATTTTTGGGCAGGATCAGCCGGTACTCGAATCGCAAAGCCCTAAGCGCTTGCCGCTGGATCTTCGTGCGGAATTGCATACAGTCGCCGATAAAGCGTCGTCATCTTATCGTCGCTACTTATCTGAGCAAGGCATCACCTTTGGAGTCTGTTGATATGAAAACCATCTCCCCCGAACGCTTGCCCGAATTCCTACGCCGAATCCCAAAAGCCGAGTTGCATATTCATATTGAAGGCTCACTTGAGCCAGAAATGATTTTCAAACTCGCGCAGCGCAACGGCGTGAGTTTGCCCTATGCGAGCGTCGAAGATTTGCGCAAAGCCTACGCTTTCACCCATTTGCAAAGCTTCCTCGATATTTACTACGCGGGCGCTTCGGTGCTGATTCAAGAGCAAGACTTCTACGACATGGCTTGGGCGTATTTGGAAAAAGCCTCAATTGATAACGTGATCCGCGCAGAAATTTTCTTTGATCCGCAAACGCATACCGCGCGCGGTGTGAGCATCGAGACTGTCATCAAAGGGCTCTCACACGCCTGCAAAGCAGCTAAAGCGGAGCTGGGCGTGGACGCTGAGTTGATCCTGTGCTTCCTCAGGCATTTGAGCGAAGAAGAGGCGTTTGAAACGCTGGAAGCGGCATTGCCCTTTCGTGAGCATTTCATCGGCATTGGTTTGGATAGCAGCGAAGTCGGTCATCCGCCAGAAAAATTTGCTCGCGTGTTTGCGCGTTGCAAAGAGCTAGGATTTCATCTCGTGGCCCATGCGGGTGAGGAGGGCCCACCGGAGTACATTTGGGGTGCGCTGGATGTCTTGCACGTCGAGCGGATTGATCATGGCGTGCAATCAATTCGTGATGCGGCGCTCATGCAGCGCTTGGCTCAAGATCGCATCCCACTGACCGTTTGCCCACTGTCCAACCAAAAGCTCAAGGTCTATCCTGACTTGAAGGATCACAGCCTGCGGCAGTTGATCGATGCGGGTTTGTGCGCAACGATCAACAGTGATGACCCGGCTTACTTTGGCGGCTACATGAACGATAACTGGTTGGCCACTTTTTCTGCGCTGGGGCTGGATGCTTCGCATGCGATGAAGCTGGCGCAAAACAGTTTTGAGGCGAGTTTTTGTGATGCTGTGCACAAGCAAAAGTATCTCGATCGCGTAGCGGCTTTTGCAGATGGTTTTGCGTAAAGCCTCAAGCAAATAGGCGTAAAAAGCCCGGATTAACCGGGCTTTGTCGTTTGAGCGGCTGAGTTTTTAGTTCAGCGCCTGCAAACCTGCGACCAACCAACCCGCCGTGCCATCTTTGGGCTTGGTCATGTTCCATACTTCGCGGAAAGGGCCGGGGCTTTGCGACGGATCTTCTTTGATCATGCCAGAGAACTCCACGCTGGCCATCCACTCGCTGCCGGTATCTTCAATGCCAAGCAGCTTGGCATCGAGTGCTGCCACTTCGGTGTGATTGTGTGCGCCGCCGGTGTGCTGCTCGCGCTCTTGCAATTGCTGACGGATTTCCGTGAGCATTTCATCCGTCATCATCGTGCGCAGGGTGGAAATGTCGTTCTTGTCCCAAGCAGCTTGCAAAGTTGTGAATGCGTATTTGGCATCTGACAAGAAGGCGGATGCATCAAAATCCGCAGGCACAGTCCAATTGCTGGAAGTGCCAGCTAAACGTGAGCCAATTAAGCTGCTGCCGCTAGCGGGCGTAGACGTTTGAGGTTGAGCGACAAAAGCGGTGCTGTTACGCTCCCATGGGCGCGCCGAGGCATCGTTGCCGACATTTTCAGGCTGGTAATTGCGTTGCATTGGCACGTTGGCAGGCGCGTGCCCCGCGCTTGCCCAGCCATCGCGTAGTGAGAATTTTGTGCGCTACCCTGACTCATCGCACGGCGGCGCATGAACCAACCCACTGCGACCATGATGAGCAGAGCCAAAAGGCCGAACATCAAAATTTGACCAAACGCCTCACCCAAACCGAGCGAGCTGGCCAACCAAGCGAGACCTAAGCCGGCAGCGAGGCCGCCGAGCATCGCTCCCCAAGGTTTCTTGGGCGCTGCTGCCGCAGCGCCGGCGGCAGCTGGTGCCCCAGGTTTGGCTGCTTGCGCCGCATTACCAGCGGCTGGAGCTGCGGGAGCGCTCGGCGTCGCATCGCGCTGAGTGACGTTGTTTGATTGCTTGCCAAACGATTTGCCGCCGCCCATGCGCTTGGCTGCGTCTGCATCAAAGCTCACGAGCGTCAAGCTGATCGCCATGACCGCTGCGGCAAGACCTGATAAGAATTTCATACGTACCACCTTTGAAAATAATTCCTCATACCACGCACTCACACCTTGATGCCAACATGCAGTGCCACCACGCCGCCAGTCATGTTGTGGATATCAACGTGCGCGAAGCCATGCTGAAGCATCATCTGTTTGAGCGTCTCCTGATCCGGATGCATGCGAATACTCTCCGCCAAGTATTGATAACTTTGCGCATCGCCCGCAACCAGTGAACCTAATTTTGGCAAAACTGAAAAGGAATACCAGTCGTAGGCCTTTTCCAGCGGTTTTGCCACCTTGGAAAATTCCAGCACCAAGAGCTTGCCACCCTTTTTCAGCACCCGCGCCATCTCGGAAAGTGCCGCTTCTTTGTGCGTCATGTTACGCAGACCGAAAGCCACGGTGACCACATCAAAATGCCCATCGGCGAACGGCAGCTTTTCAGCATCGCAGACCATCGTTGGCACAGCAAAACCAGCATCCATCAAGCGATCTCGCCCCACACGCAGCATGGCTTCGTTGATGTCGGTGTGCACCACTTGCCCCATGCCATGTTGCAAGCCAACTTTTTTGGCAAATGCCAAGGCCAAATCTCCTGTGCCGCCCGCTACATCCAGCACGCGCGAGCCTTCGCGTGCGCCCGAGACGACAATGGTGTACGCCTTCCACGCGCGATGCAAGCCGCCCGACATCAGGTCGTTCATCACATCGTATTTGGAGGCCACCGAATCGAATACGCCCCGCACCTTGGACGCTTTGTCGCTTTCATTGACGGTTTTAAAGCCAAAATGGGTGTTTGCCATGATGAAATGTGCGCAGAGTGCTATGAAAATGAGAGTGAATGCATATTGTTAGTGGCTGCAACCTGCGCCATGCACGTGGCCGCCCGAAGCAATCATCGGAGCATCGCGGCTCGTGCCGGCTTCTTCGATTCTGGCGAGGTAGCGATTCCACAATTCATCTTGCTGGCTACCCAAGAAATACAAGTAGTCCCAAGAAAAAATCCCGCTCTCATGCCCATCGGTAAACACGGGCTTGATGGCGTAGTTGCCAATCGGTTCTAGCTCTTGCAGGCCCACATCGCGTTTGCCGGTTTGCAAAGTTTCTTGACCTGGCCCATGGCCTTGCACCTCAGCCGAGGGCGAATAAACGCGCATCAGCTCAAATGGCAATTTGAAAGCTTTGCCATCGGAGAATGAAATTTCCAAGAGTTTGGACTGCTGATGCACCGTGATGTCGGTGGGGGTGGGGGTGTCTTGCGTGAGGCCGGCCATGAATATTCCTTCGCTCCTAGTCTTGAGCGTGAAGAGTTGCGAAGCACTTGATTTTAAAAGCGCACAGACAAATTGATGTGCAGCTTGTCATCACCCTTTTGCGGTGCACTGGAATTGGCGGCCAAGGGCAGCTTGCTGCTATTCAAAAGCCGGCCATACTCGGCATTGATTGAAAAGCCAGACAGATGGCTGTAGCGAAGCCCAAGACCTAAGCTCGCCAACGATCGTTGGAGACGCGGCAAATGCAACCCGCACTGCGGTTTGCGAGCCAGCCAGCATCGACAAAAGTAGAAAAGCGCAAGCCCTTCGCAAGCTCTGGAGAGGTGAATTCAACACTGCTAGAAACCCCCCCGTCGGCTGAAATTGCGCGATCTGGTGCACCGCGAAGCGAGTTCATGCCGCCCAAGCCCATTTGCTCCCCAGAGATCAAAGCGGTATTACTCCATTGCGCAGAATTTCGCCAACTCCATTGCCAGTTTTTCCCAAAATCAGCGGAGTATTGATGCTGTGCGCGCAAGATGCGAAATGCGCGGCTGTTGATGCCTTGCCCGGTCAAGGGATTGCTGTATTCGCTGCGGTAGGCGGCCAGTGTATTGGCTTTGCCGCCGCCCGTGTTCAAGCTCGCCTCGAGCGAGTAAGACCACACCGATACATCTGACTCGTTGCGCACGCTGTAGCCCACGGTGAACGGACGGCTGCGGCGATCCACACCCACCGCAATACCGTTGACCAAAGCTGCGCCAAAAAGTTTGTCATCCCATGTGAAGGAGAAGTAGCTGCGACGGCCGCCTTCGGGTTCGTTGGCGATGGTGTAGTTGATGCCGCGTGTGTGGCCGATGCCCGTGCTGGTGAAAGTGGCAAACGTGCCCAACACATCTGATTTGGTGGCCGAAAATCCTAGGGTGCCGCGCGCGCTGTAGAAGGGAATCTTGTAATTCAAGCCCCACTGTCGCACGCTGCTGGGGCGCTCGACGGAGGTGGTGTAAGCCAAGACACCTTGATGGTCTTTGCCCCAAAGATTGTTGTGCCCGCCAGACAATGTCAAGCGATCACGGCCTGAGTTGGCGTTGCCGTTGTTCGTGAGATTGAGGGCAACAAACCAAGGTCGTTGATCGCGCACCTGAATCGTGGCATCAATTTTGTCTGCATCGACAGATTCTTTGAGCGAGACAGTGACTTGCTTGGACGGGTTGTCGTTGGCTAAACTGGTTTGCACAGCCAAAGTCTTAAAGTTCGGCGACATGCCTTCACTCAGCTCGGGCAGGCTGGCGCGGATATTCGCTTCAGAGAAATGCTGTTGGCCAGTCACCAGCACTTTGCCGATGGTGAATTTCACAATCTCCAGCGACACTTTGTTGCCCACCTCTTGTGGCGGCAGCGCTACTTTGTGCAGGCCATGTCCGGCATCACGCAATGCTGTTTCGAGGGCGGTTGTGGCTTTTTGCAGTGTGTCGATCGTGGCATCGTTGCGCAAAAAGGGAGCGAGCACAGAGCTGGTTTGGGCGGCGCTCAAAGGGTTCTCGCCTTTGATTTCAAAGCCGCGAATCGCGAAGCTGGGGGTGGCTGTTGAGCCGGCCGCAGGCGCAGGTGCAGGTGCAGGTGCAGGTGCAGGTGCAGGTGCAGGTGCATTGGAGCTTTGCGCCCAAGTGGGCGTGCTGACAGCTGCAGCAAGGCTTAGGGCGAGCAAACGCAGGCGCAGCGCAAGGTAAGGAAAATAGCCAAGCATAAGACTTGCATTGTGACAGTTTGTCTGTCGGGAGGGCTCGCTATAGCCGCTTAACGGCACATACGCCCGCCTTGAACGTCGGAATTGCCCAACAGCGCGCTCACGTTGAAGTTACTTGAGTTGGGCAGTGGTGTGCGGTCAAACTCTAGAAAGCGCGGCACATCTTGCGGCCTGGCCACATTACCGTTGTTGTCGGAGTAGCCGGCTTCATTGCGACCTAGATGCAGGACAGAGGAGCCCGTGGCAATCTCAATGTGCCCGTCGCGCACAAAGACAAACAGACCTTCTTGATTTTCTTGCGTCTCATTCGAGCCAAATAAGGTCGCAGGAACATTGACGCTGCCCGGTGGGGTGAGATCGTTGGCGGGTTCGGCGTTCAAATTCCGTGTGCCATTGGCGTCAACTGCCAATCCCGTGCCCGGGCCTAGCGCCAGCGTGCTGGTGAAATCCGTCAGTTTGCTCACGTCCACCAAGCCAGAGTAAGTGTAGACCTGTAAACCCTCACCCGAGGTGGGGGTGCTTGCGCTGCCGCTGTTTTCGCAAATACCTGTGCAGCGAATCAGAACATCTGTCCCACGGATACCAATCGTGGCGGTGGATGTGCTGTAAGTGACGTTGCGATTGTTGGATTTTCCGATCAAACCCGTCAATGCCCGCACGGTACCACGCAAAATGGAGGTCAGCATGCGGCCTTCGCCCGCGTTTTGCTGTCGAACACAAAATTGTCGATGCGAAACGTGTGGCTGCACCCACTGTGACGCGCGATTCA
>JAAUOI010000099.1 GCA_012036375.1 Allobrachymonas sp.
AATCTTGGCGCGGTGGCAGCTTGACGCAACCGCGCTTAGTCGATTCTGAAAACTGTTAGCCCACAACCCGAGCGCACAGGGCTGACGCAGGTCCATAGAGCACAAACCGAGTACCCAAGCAGCAAAACTCGCTACAAATTCAATAGCACTCCGCGCACATTCCATACCGGCTAACAGCCAAAACGCTTAAAAAACGCTCACTCAGCAGCCCGCCGAAGTGTATTCACCACCGGCGTGTTCAACACGGCTCTGAGCCCCCACCAACCGGCCATCAGCGCGAGCACTGCGCCCAAAATGCCGGCCACGGGCACCACCCACGCTACCGGATTCCAAGTGAACTCAAACACGAATTTGGCCAATGCCCAGCCCACGCCCAGAGCCACGAGGCTGGCCAACACGCCCGCGAGCATGCCTACGCCTGCCAGCTCGGCGCGCTGCACTTGCTTCAAAAGCTGGCTGCGCGCCCCCACGGCTCGCAAAATCGCAAATTCTCGCGTGCGCTCCTCGCGCGTGGCCGTCACAGCGGCAAACAGCACCACAAGACCAGCCAACAGCGTGAAGCCAAAGAGGAACTCCACCGCGCGAATCACTTGATCCAGCACGCGCTGCACTTGGTTGATGGTCAGGCTCATGTCCACATTCGTCACATTCGGAAACTGGCGAATCAGCGCATTGTCAAAACCCTTGACCTCGGGTGCTTTGAATGCGCTCATGTAAGTTGCTGGCACCTGCGGCATTTGACTCACCGGGTACATCACAAAAAAGTTCGCGCGCATGCTGCCCCAATCAACTTTGCGCAGGCTGGTGATTTTGGATTCCACCTGAATACCACCAATATCAAACGTGAGCGAATCGCCCATCTTCAGACCCAAGTCTTTCGCAATGCCCTCTTCCACGCTGATGGCATCTTTTTCCTCCACCGTCCAGCGTCCTGCGACCACGCTGTTGTGCGCGGGCTGCTGCGCGGCATGCGAGAGATTGAACTCTCGATCCACCAAGCGCTTGGTGCGCTCATCGGTAAAACGCTCGGGTGTCGCGGGCTGGCCATTGATGGCTATCAGTCGCCCGCGGATCATCGGGAAGAAATCGTATTTTTGAATGCCTTGTGCCGCCATATTTTTCACAAAATCTGCGCTCTGCTCGGGCATGATGTTGATGACAAAGCGGTTGGGTGCATCGGGCGGCGTGGCTTTGCGCCAGCTCGAAATCAAATCCGTGCGCAGCAAAATGAGGAGCACCAGCGCCAGCAAACCCACCGCCAAGCTGCTCACCTGCACCACCGCATACGCAGGCCGCGCAGAAATTTGCCGCGTGGCCAGCACCAGCCAGCGCGGCGAGGTCGTCTCGTTCACGCTCTTGCGCAACAGCTTCACCGCCACATAACTCAAGCCCGCAAACACCCCCACCGCGCCTAAAAATCCGCCCACTGCAATGCCGCCCAGCACCAAATCGCGGCTTGCCGCCATAAGCAGCGCCGCAAAGCCCGCCATGCCCAAGAGCAAAGCGCCCATCGATGCTGCTTTGAGCCCGCCCACATCGCGCCGAATCACGCGCAGCGGCGGCACTTGCGCAAGCTGCAGCACAGGCGGCAAGCCAAACGCCGCCAAGAGCGTCAAGCCCATGCCCAAACCCAAAAGCACCGGCCAAATGCTCGCCGCCGGCAAGCTCGACTCCACCAAGCCCGCCAGCAGCATCACGAAGCCAAAATGCACCGCAAAGCCCATCAGCACGCCCAAGCCGCTTGCAAATAAGCCCACCAAACCAAATTCGAGCACATACGCCGCCGCCATGCGCCGCTGCGACACACCCAGCACGCGCAGCATGGCGCAGTGATCCAAATGCCGCGCTGCAAACCCGCGCGCAGCAATGCCCACGGCTACCGCACTGAGCAGCGCCGCCAAGAGCGCTACAAGATTCAAAAATTTCTCTGCGCGATTGAGCGTGGAGCTCATCTCAGGCCGCCCGCCTTCGAGCGACTCCAAGCGCAGGCCACGGTATTGACCCGCTTTATCTTTCGCGCCCACCCAATCAGAAAACTCCTTGACCACGCGAAGATCGCCTGAAGCCACGGCCATGCGATAGGTCATGCGGCTGGCTGGCTGCACCAAGCCCGTCGCCTCCAAATCTTGCGTGTTGATCATCACGCGCGGCGCGAAATTCATAAAGCCCGCACCCCGATCAGGCTCCACCACAATCAAGCGGTCAATCTTGAGGCGACTCGACCCGAGCAGCAGCGTATCGCCCATCTTGAGCCCGAGCGCATCCAGCAAATTGCCATCCACCCAAGCGCTGCCCGGCGCAGGAATCTCGCGTGTGGTTTGCTCGGGTGCATCGGGCGCAGTTGCAATCTTCAAGCTGCCGCGCAGCGGATAACCTGGCTCCACGGCTTTGAGTGCCACCAGCTTGGATGCGCCGCTGCTCTCGGCTCCAGCAGCCTCAGGCGCGCGTTCAGGCGCTCTGGCCATCGTCGGGAAGCCCACGGTGCCCACGCGCTTCAAGCCCAGCTCTTGCGCTCTGGCCACAATTTCGGCGGGCGTCGGCTTATCGCTGCTGATGACTGCATCGCCACCGATCAAAGCCCGCGCATCGCGCTGCAAGCCGCCCTTGATGCGATCTGCGAAAAACCCCACTGCCGTGAGCGCCGCCACCGCCAGGCTCACCGCCACGATGAGTAAACGCAGTTCACCGGCGCGCAAATCGCGCCAGAGGGAGCGCAGACCCAGAGAAATAAAACTTGAATTCATCCCTGCATCGTAGCTCTAGCCGCTCATTCACGCTCGGTGCACAAGCAATAGCCTGTGCGCAGCGCCCCTTTTGCCCTGTGAAGCTGATGGCCGCTTCTTTCAGTGGAAGGAGGCTAGTGAGGCTGGGCTAGTGGGGGCTCGGGTCAGGGTCCTCACCCCGCCAACCCAAATCCTGCATCCAAGCTGCCAGCGCCTTCTCTTGCGCACTGCCCTGCGTATAAGCAGCATGCATCGCCGCATGGCTTTCGGGCCGGTGTTGGTTGATCTTGATCTTGCATTCCAGCGATTCAATGGCCAGCTCAAATGCCACAATACCTTGGAGCATCTTGTGTTGATACGCCTGCCCCAAATCCATCCACTGCTGGGCATAGGCCGGCTCATGGTCGGCAATCAAGGCTTTGAGCAACGCATCTTTGGCCTCATTGCCCTCCAATATCCGCGCTTGCACTACCGCATGCACCGCTAGGTAACTCCAAGTCGGCACGCGCGCCAAATCAGGGTACACCGCCGGCGACATATACGCCTGCGGCCCCATGAATGTCACTAATGCCTTTGGCCGCGCAGTCAAATATCGCCAATGAGGATTGGGTTTGGCCACATGCCCAAGCAACTTCCACTGCGTCACGTCATCCCCGCTCGCCAGCAAATGCAGCGGAATATGCGAGACGAAAGGCAAGCCCGCATCGTCATTCGAAATCAGCGAAGCAAAGGGGATGCTCTCGCATGATGCGCACAGCATGCGCAGAATCGGTGGATTTGAATTGCGGCGGTTGATACATCGGCATAGAAATTCTCCTGCACAAACTGTAAACCGATCTTCTGCATGCATGATGCCTCAGAAGCACAAAAAAACCGCCTCCAAAGAGGCGGTTTGTTGTGTCAAGACAATCGCTGAACTTGACGGCTCTTGTTATTGGCCAAATCAATAGCGACGACCGCCGCCACCGCCGCCGTAACCACCGCGATCACCACGATCGCCGCCGCCACCATAACCACCGCCGCCACCGCCGTAGCCACCACCACCCGTGCGCGGTGGGCGAGCCTCCATCGGGCGAGCGACGTTCACGGTCAGCGCACGGCCGCCCACTTGTTGGCCATGCAAGCCTGAAATGGCGGCTTGCGCTTCATCGGCGCTGCCCATTTCAACAAAGCCGAAGCCTTTGGAGCGGCCAGTATCGCGCTCCATCATGACTTTGGCTGATTGCACTTGACCAAAGGCTGAAAACTGCTGCTGCAGGTCTTCATCGCGCACAGAATAGGCAAGATTGCCGACGTAAAGTTTGTTGCTCATGATGAGTCTTTCTCAAAAAATGCTCCCCAAAAAACAGGGTGCGGGGTAAAAAACGAGGGAATATAAATAAGGAAGTGCTGTGCACTTGGCATTAGCGGCGACCGGCGAATGCTGGAGCGCCTGCACGTGGCATGCGGTTTTCAATATGACGGAAAGTGATGCGCCCCTTCGACAAATCGTAGGGTGACATTTCCACCGTCACTTTGTCGCCCGCCAGAATGCGAATGCTGTGTTTTCGCATTTTGCCGCCCGTGTAGGCAATCAATTGATGGGCGTTTTCTAGGGTCACGCGATAACGCATATCAGGCAGGATTTCATCGACCTTGCCTTGCATCTCAATCAAATCTTCTTTGGCCATTCGGCCTCCAGTGTTCACATTGGCTTGCCGGTGGGGTGTATGACCGCTCAAACACTTGTGCTGTCGGCGCGACGGCGGAGCTTGAAAAAACGTTGGATACACAGATGCACAGATACCCAGAACACACGGCGGCAGTGAAGGTAAGCAAATCACAGCGCTACCCGGATTGTATCTCTCCTTTGCTTGCGGTGGTTTTCTTTAGTCTTCCATGCCCAAACCTTGCAACAGCAGCTTCAGCCCCAGCTCAAAAGTGGCATCAAAATGTTCAGGTTGAAAATAGCGCCCCGCTTGCGCAACTTGCGGGTACAGGCGTTGCACCGCCTCATCGGGCAGCGGCTGGACAGAAGATGGGCCTTGCGCATAGCCGCTGGTTTCGTCCAGCGTAGCGCCGAGCAGGTAATACCCCAAGACGCGAAAGCCGCGCGCCGCTTGCTCGGGCTTGAGGCCTGCGGCGTAAAAGCAATCGAGCACCTCCGCCAGAAAGCGCACACCACTCTCAGAATTCCATCGGTGCAGCGCCATCCATAAATAAAACCGGGGGGATTGACGCGACATGGCTCGCCAGGCCTGCGCGATGCTTCGTATGCGCAGAGCGGGTCGGAGATTTTTCGGCGGGATGGGCAGACCGTTCAAAGTGCGATCCACCAAGGCATCAAGCAAATGCGCTTTGCTGGGGAAGTGGTAATAAATGCTCATGGCCTCGCAACCGAGCTGCTGGCCCAGCTTGCGGGTGCTGAAGGCCTCCAAGCCTTGTGCCTCGATCAAGGCCAGCGCTTCGGTTTCAATGCGCTCTCGATTGAGCGTTTGGCGCGCTGCAGCTGCGGGTGGGGATGTCGATTTGCTAGTGGGCATGGGCTAAGTGTCGTTCAAGGGACTGGCGTTTGGAATGAGTCGAAAGATCGTGGTATTCTTACAGTGTAAGTTAAATTCAACACAAAGGAAGCACCATGCCTTACTTCTCTGCGATCACATTCGCCGTGCTGGCGATTTTGCTCAGCGTCCTGTCTCTGCACATCTCCCGTTTGCGCATCCGGCATCGGGTGAGCTTTGGCGACGGCGGACACAAAGATTTGCTCATTGCCATTCGCGCACATGGCAACACCCTAGAGCAAAGTCTGCTGTTTGGGCTGCTGATGCTGCTCATGGAGTTGATGCGGCCAAGCTGGAGCGCGTTGGCCATCACTGGGGCGGTGTTTGTGATCGCTCGTGTGATGCATAGCGTGGCGATTTTTTCGCGTCAATTGCTGCTCAGGCAAATCGCACATGCAGCGAGTGTGCTGTGTCAGTTGGCGCTGGCTTTTGGCTTGCTCTGGGCGAGCCTGGCATGACAGCGCCTTTGTCTGCCCGGCTGCTCGCTTGGCAGCAAGAAGGCACATGGATGAATTGGCGCGGCCAACGCGTTTTCTACAAAATGGCGGGCACTGGGCCAGCTCTGCTCTTGGTGCATGGTTACCCCGTGGGCTCGTATGACTGGCATGCGATCTGGCAAAGCTTGCAGCGGCATTTCACCTTGATTGCGCCGGACATGCTGGGCCATGGCTTTTCAAGTCAACCCATTGATGGGGATTACAGCTTGCGCGCGCATGCACAGATGCACGACGCCCTGCTCGCACATCTGGGCGTCACGCGCTGCCAAGTGATTGCTTTTGATCTGGGCGTGAGCGTGGCGCAGGAGATGCTGGCGCAGCGACTCGACACGCCTGCCTTGCCCAAGATGGAGAGTTTGATCTTGCTCAATGGCGGTGTCTGCCCCGAGGCCTATCAACCTCGACTGATCCAGAGATTGATGCTCACGCGAATCGGCCCGTGGCTGGGTCCGCGTTTGCCAAAAGCGATGTTCGCAAAAACCATCACGCAGATGTACCAAGGCCTGAGCGATGCGCCTTCTGCAGAGTTACTCGATGATTTTTGGGCACTGTTTTGCCACGGCGGCGGGCAAGCGGTGGCGCATCGGGTGGGCGCGTTTTGGCAGGAGAGAAAAGCACTGAGCAAGCGACTGCTGGGCGCGCTGCTCATGAGTCCCATCCGCTTGCGCCTCATCAACGGTTCAGCCGATCCGAACTCAGGTGAGCACATGGTGAAAGCTTTTTTACAACATCAGCCCCGCGCTGATGTGATCCGCTTACCCGGCATGGGCCACTGGCCGCAGATTCAGGCGCCGCAAGATGTGCTGGGTGCGAGCTTGATGTTTTTACACGCTAACACGTGATGTATTTTGTTGCTATTCATTAAATAGCACTCTACGCATATTTTATGCCGGCGAACCGCCGTTTTTGATCAAAAAATCAAGCCCTGCGCAGACCGCAGTCACTTGGGCGCGGATGCATTGCTCAGGCGTGGTGCGTGGGCTGTCGGGGTAAACCTCGGTGGTTGTGGTGTAGCGCGCGCCACTCATGCTGGCGCACAGGCCGAGGCCTTTGAGCTCATACTGAATCACACCGGGAGAGACGATGGGTGAACCGATCAGCCTGCCTTGCTGATCGGCTGGCGCGATATGCGTCACCCGCTGCACGGCTTCGATGATGGCTGCTTGAAAGGCCGGCTGCGAGTTGGCTGCATCGTCCACCAAATAGAAGCCATCGGGAATCATGCCGGGCTCAAACGCTTTGCCATCACGCGCAGCCAGCGCAGGACGGAATTCGCTTTCATCCGTATCGGTGGTCTCATGCAAATCCATGTGCATACCGAACTGCCCTCGCAACGGCGCAATAAGCTGCATCAACGCAGCGCACTCTTTCGCAGCGCTATTCGATTTGAAAGAACGATTCGGATCCACCGCATCAAAATTCCAGCGCTGCACACGCTCATAAGCCCATGGCTCACACAAGGCACCACCAACAAGTTGACGCGCCCAGCATAGGCTTGCGCATGCGCATCTAAAAAAACTCAGTGCACCATGCACGCCGCTTGTCTCATAGCCATGCACGCCGCCGGTCACCAACGCGCTGGGCAGCTCGGTATTCCAATCTTTGCTGCGCATCGCCATGAGCGCAAAGCTCTCGGCCAGATCGGCCACTTGCCCATACTGCAACACATCAAATCGCGCAGCTAGCTGTGCAATCGCGCTCAATACATCCTCAGCATAGCTTCTCTGACGCACTTGCTTGAAGCGCCATTGCGACAGCTCAGCATCGCCCCACGGCTTGCCTGGTGTTCCAATGGGGTAAAACGTTGGAATGTGTTCATCAAATCATGCTCCATATTTAATAGCACTCTACGCATATTCTATGCCGGCGATAGCCTCAAAACACCTAAAATTCATGCTCCCCGCATCATCACTCCATGAGCACAACCCCCAACCATACTGCACAAACACCCAACGAGGGTGCGCTTCTGTGGGCTTTGCTCATCGGTAATTTCGTCATTGGCACAGGCGTGATGTTGGTGCCGGGCACTTTGAATGATTTGGCAGCTTCTCTTCAAGTCAATGTGGCCGCTGCGGGGCAGTTGATCACGGCGGCGGCAATCACTGTCGCTCTGGGCGCACCGCTTTTGGCGGTAGCGGTGGGCAGCGTGGATCGGCGCGCCTTGCTGGCGGGCTCCATGCTCTGGTATGCGCTGCTGCATGCGGCTTGCGCACTCGCGCCGGATTATTCGAGCTTGCTGGTGCTACGGGTGTTGGCCGTGATTTCGGCGGCGATTTTTACGCCGCAGGCTGCGGCTGTGGCAGGCATGCTAGTGGCGCCCGAGCGGCGTGGGCGAGCCATCACCATGGTGTTTCTCGGCTGGTCGATTGCCTCGGTGCTGGGCGCGCCGCTGGCCGCGCTGATTGGCGGGCATTGGGGTTGGCGCACGGCGTTTTGGCTGCTGGCGATGCTGGCAGTCGTGGCGGCCATCTGGGTCTGGCGGGTGATACCCACGGGCGTGCGCCCTCCAGCCATCAGCGGGGCGCTGTGGCGGCAAACGCTGAGCTCACCCGTGCTCTTACTCACGGTCTTGGTCACAGCACTATCGGCCACGGGGCAGTTCACCGTGTTTGCATATTTTTCACCGTATGTGGCGCAGGTGCTCAAAGGCTCTGCCACGGATTTGGCGATTTTGTTTGCGGTGTTTGGCGTGTTTGGCGTGTTGGGCAGCATTGCCGTCTCTCGGATGATTGATCGGATTGGGCCACCCACGGCGGTGATGATCACCCTCGCGCTGATGGCCTTGTCGATGCTGCTGTGGCCCATCGGCTCAAGCGTGCTCTTGCTTGGCTGGGTCTTGATTCCTTGGGGGCTGGGCTGCTTTTCTTGCAATTCGGCACAGCAGGCGCGACTGGTGGCCTTGATGCCGGCCATGGCGAGCGTGAGTGTGGCGCTCAACACCTCGGCCATGTATTTAGGGCAGGGGCTAGGCTCAGTCTTGGGCGGCGTGTTGGTGTACCAAGGGCGCATGTCGCAATTGCACTGGGCAGGTTTTGCAGGCTTGCTGCTGGCCATCTGCTTGAGTTATGCGCTACAGCGGCGCAGCGCATGATCAAGCCGTGGGATAGATCACTTGGATTTTTTCGGCGGCAAATCGTCGTAGTGACTCAAATCAAAATCGATACTGTTGTCTTGTTCGAGCGAGAGGGCCGGTAGCGACATGGTGTCGTCTTTGGCAATGGCCAGCTGGACTGCACTGCTTTGAGCCATCGACAAATCGAGCCCCAAGCTCTCAACATCTTGCCCATCGACGAGCGGCAAATCCATTGCGCCAGAATGCGGCAAATCATCCAAGAGCGAAAGGCCAGCGGATAAGCCCGGCACGGCTGCTCCTGATCGCATGCCAGCACCTAATTGCGCCACAGGCTGAAACACCGTGCCTGGCTTGTTGAGGTTTTTTGCTAGCGTGTACAGCAGCATCAGCTCGCGGTAGGCTTGCATGTCAAAAGGCTGACTCGTTGCATCGGGCTGCCTGAAAATCATTTCTTCAATCATTTCCAAGCTTTGTGGTCCTGGCCAATACCGCTGAATCTGCGCCAAGGCATCGGGATATGCTTCTAAACCTTTGCTGTATTGCGAAAATGCTGAAAATCGGGTACTTGCG
>JAAUOI010000100.1 GCA_012036375.1 Allobrachymonas sp.
TATCATCATGAACAAGTATTTCGATTTGATTGAGCCGATCTTTTTCTACCCTCTAATGCGGGTGGTGCAGCGCCCCTCCAAGCCAAAAACGAGACGAAACTTCACGATGCGTTTGACATTTCGCAGCTTATGCGTTGCCAAGTCATCATCACAGCGCAGGGCGGTGATTACACCACTGAGGTGTTTCCTAAACTTCGTGCGGCGGGCTGGAGCGGCCATTGGATTGATGCGGCTTCTACTCTGCGCATGAAGGATGACGCGGTCATCATTTTGGATCCCGTCAACATGCCGGTGATCAAAAATTCACTGTCGCAAGGCGGTAAAAACTGGATCGGTGGCAATTGTACGGTGTCTTGCATGCTCATGGGTGTGGGGGCTTGTACAAAGCAGGTTTGGTGGAGTGGATGAGCACCCAAACCTACCAAGCAGCATCTGGCGGCGGCGCACAGCATATGCGAGAGTTGCTGACGCAATATGGCACGCTCAATGCCGAGGTCAAAGCCTTGCTCGATGATCCGAAAAGTGCAATTTTGGAGATTGACCGCAAAGTGGCTGCACGCCAACGAGCACTCGCTGGCGAAGAGGTGGCCAACTTTGGTGTTCCGCTAGGTGGTTCGATCATTCCTTGGATAGACAAAGATTTGGGCAATGGAATGTCCAAAGAAGAGTGGAAAGGCATGGCCGAGACCAACAAGATCATGGGCATGGGCGAGGGTTTTGGTAGCCCAGCTGTGCCGGTGGATGGCTTTTGCATTCGCGTTGGGGCGATGCGCTGCCACAGTCAGGCGTTGACCTTCAAGCTGAAGAAAAACGTGCCACTTACGGATATTGAAGCGATGATCGCGGCTGATAACGAGTGGGTGAAAGTGATTCCTAACACTCGTGAAGCGACTTTGCAGGGGCTGACCCCAGTGGCTGTCACAGGAACGATGCAGATCCCAGTAGGCCGGATTCGCAAGTTGGCCATGGGCTCTGAATATCTTGGCGCATTCACCATCGGTGACCAATTGCTGTGGGGTGCGGCCGAGCCTTTGCGCCGTATGTTGCGTATCTTGTTGGCTGCTTAATCCAAGTTTTTACTGTGCAGTAGGCAGAAAAGCGGCTGAATTTGTTACAAATTCAGCAGCTTTTCTTGGGGCGACACGCTTCCCGTTTATGCAGTTGAGGGGCTGCGCACGACCGTAACTGCGGTTACTCGTTGTCAACAGACAACAAAAGAGTAAGGAAAAAGTAGCCATAATCAAGGGCTTAAAACCTTAGGCCAATTCTCAGCTTGTCAAGCTAACTAGTTGATGTTAAGGTTCTTTTTCCGAAAAACGCATTGAGGCAAACGGGCTCAAAATGACGACAAATCCAGTTACGCAATGGCAATCCAAGGAGGGGCGACTCGCCGATTCCGTCACGCCTTCGACCCTTCCGACCCTTAACCGATTGGGGCGCACAAGTTGGCGCACCCCTGTTGCCACCGCTGCCTTGGCATTGGTGTTGGGTTTAGGTGCTGTAGACGCTTTCGCGCTTGCATTGGGTCGCGTCAACGTGTTGTCTGCGCTCGGTGAGCCATTGCGAGCAGAGATTGAAGTGCCTGAAATTACCGCAGAAGAGGCGGCAAGTTTGCGCACAGCCGTGGCAAGCCCCGATGCTTTTCGGGCGGCGGGTTTAGAGTACAACGCTGCATTATCCAGCGTTCAAATTTCGTTGCAGCGCCGTGCAAACGGCACGGCCTTTTTGCGTGTGACCAGTGATCGCACGATTAACGAGCCTTTCGTTGATTTGATTTTGGAGGCCAGCTGGGCCAGTGGCCGCATCGTGCGTGATTACACGATGTTGTTTGATCCGGCGAATCTGCGCACTGCTCCCGCACCCGTGGCGACCGTGCCCGCTGCCAGTACACCTTCGCCTGCGCCCGCCACTGCGCCTGTGACCCCGCGGGCAAGTGGGCCTGCTTCAAGCAGTGTCGCAACACCTGCGACGCGGCCAGCGCGTACAGAAAAAGACAAGCCCGCAGAAAAAGCAGGCCAAGCCGCACCCAAAGAAGGAGTCACTGTTAAATCGGGCGACACAGCCGCCGCTTTGGCTGCTCGCTACCAACCTGCGGGCGTGTCGCTCGATCAAATGTTGGTGGCCATGCTGCGCGCTAGCCCCGATGCATTTATTGGTGGCAATGTCAATCGATTGAAATCTGGCGCAGTGCTGGACATGCAAGCGGCATCTGGCGCTGCACCAAACACGCCTCAGGCCGATGCGCGTCGAACGATTGTGGCGCAGTCAAAAGACTTCAATGAATTCCGTCGCCGCTTGGCCGATGGTGCCCCGGTGGCCTCTGCGGCTGCTCCAAGCAGGGCGGCTGGGGGCAAGGTCCAAGCGAATGTGAATGAGCCCAAGGCACAAGCCACTGCGCCCGACAAACTGACCCTCAGTAAAGGCTCAGTCGCAGCTAAAGGCAAGGAAGATGCTATTGCCAAAGACAAACAAGCCAAGGACAACGCAGCTCGCGTGGCTGAGTTGTCCAAGAACATTCAAGATCTGAACAAATTAGGTTCAGCTCCAGCGGGCAAACCGGGCGCTCCAGCCGCTGCTCCTGCAGCAGCGACAGCATCAAGTGGCGCTGGCGTGAAAGTTGCCGGCTCTGGTCAAGCAACAGTCCCTGCCCCAACGACATCCTCGCCAATTTCAGTTACCAGCACAGCGGCCAAAGCAGCGACGCCAACCACCACCTCGACAACCATTCCATCGGCTGCAACGGCATCAAGCGTTGCGAGCACGTCATCCAGCAATACGCAGACTGTCGCACCTGGTGCAACCGCCACCGCGTCAGATAGCGCTACCGCAACTTCCGCTGCCAACACCAGCACGGCTGCTGCCAGCACTGCAACGACAGCAACGGTTGCTGCAACGCCCGCGCAAGCCGCTGCGCCTGCAGCCGCGCCGAAAGCTGCGCCCCCGCCACCACCTGAGCCCACTTTTCTCGAAAGCCTGATGGACAATCCGTTGCTGATTCCCGGCGCAGGTGGTTTGTTGGCTGCTTTGGGTGGCCTTGCTTTCTGGCGTAACCGTCAGAAGAAAAAAGCTGTTCAAGTCGATAGTTCATTCCTCGAAAGCCGTTTGCAACCGGATTCATTTTTTGGCGCTTCGGGCGGCCAGCGTGTCGATACAGCAGATTCTGGCAACGGCGGCGGCGCAGGTTCGTCGATGGTGTATTCACCCAGCCAGCTGGATGCGGCAGGCGATGTAGATCCCGTGGCGGAAGCCGATGTGTATTTGGCTTACGGTCGCGATTTGCAAGCGGAGGAAATCCTCAAAGAAGCGATGCGAACCAACCCATCGCGTGTGGCCATCCATGTCAAGTTGATGGAAATCTACGCCAAGCGCCGAGATGCCAAGGCTTTTGAGGCGGTAGCCAAGGAAGCCTTTGGTTTGACGCAAGGCGCAGGCCCTGAGTGGGATGCGGCCAGCGCTTTAGGGCGCGATATTGATCCTGGCAATCCGATGTATCAACCCGGTAATGCCCCGGCGGCCATTGGCTTGGCAGGCAGTGTGATGACTGGCGGTGCAGCTATGGCCGCCACAGCCGCTTTCAATGCGACCAGCACGATTCCTCAGCAGGCGATGCCCGCCTCTGATGCGGATTTCGATATTGATTTGGACTTGGACTTCAGCGCTGGCGGTGATGATTTGGTGGCAGCGCCCGACAACTCCGGCATGATCGACGCGCCAATGATCAGTGAGCCAACCATGTCTTTGCGAGCCCAGCCGATGGCTGATCCCGCAGTTGACTTTGACATGAGCGAGCCTGCCGCACTGGATGCGATCAAGCTGTCTGAGCCAGACATGGCTTTGCTCAACAATAGTCTGAATTTTTCAATGGATTCATCGCCCGCGCCGATGGTGTCTGCGCCCACAGCGCCCATGGCGCTCAAAGCAGGCCCTAGCGAACCAGCTGCTTTGGAGTTTGATTTGGGCGGCTTGTCGCTTGATTTGCTTGGTTCATCCAATGCTGCTGCTGCCTCCGATGCGGTAGATGCGGGTGTCAGCGGCGATCCTTTAGAAACCAAGCTTGCCTTGGCCATGGAATTCCGTGACATTGGTGATTCAGACGGTGCGCGGTCTTTGGTGCAAGAGGTTGCCGATGAAGCCTCTGGCGCTCTGAAGACACGTGCTTTGAAAATGTTGGCGGATTTAGGTTGATCGTTTCGATTGCCGAGTTCTGCTCGAATTCACGCTTTGGCTCCTTGCTTGACTCATGCCACGAATTGCTTTGGGGCTGAGTTATTCAGGCTCGGGCTATTGCGGCTGGCAAAGCCAACTTGGCGGTAACACCCTGCAAGATAAGCTAGAAGAGGCGTTGCGCCTCTTCTCGGGTTTGCCGCTGGGCGAACGCGTCATCACCAACTGCACGGGTCGTACGGATGCGGGCGTTCATGCGCTCATGCAAGTGGTGCACTTCGATACGCCCTTGCAGCGCGAAGCATTTTCTTGGATGCGTGGCGTGAACCGTTTCTTACCCGATGATATGGCTGTCCAATGGGCGCAAGAGGTGCCGCCTGAATTTCATTGCCGCGCTGCTGCACGCACGCGCCGCTATGCCTACATTGCGCTGCAATCGCCCATGCGCACAAGCTTGGATCGTGGGCGCGTGGGCTGGGTGCATCGGCCTTTGGATTTGGAACACATGCAACTGGCCGCTGATATCTTGTTGGGCGAGCATGATTTTTCCTCTTTTCGCGCTGCGCAATGCCAATCTTTGTCACCAATCAAAACGCTCTTAAAAACACAGGTCAGCCGACGCGGGGGCTTACTACCGTTTTGATTTTGAAGCCAGCGCTTTCTTGCATCATATGATTCGTAATATCATGGGCTGTCTCATCACCGTGGGCCAAGGCAGTCAGCCTGTGGCCTGGATGCAAGAGGTGTTGAATGCCAAAAGCCGCGAGGTGGCGGCGCCCACTTTTTCGCCGGATGGTTTGTATTTTCTGGGGCCGACCTACGATAAGAAATGGGGCTTGCCGGATCGAACAGTGGCTTTTGACTGGCTGCCATTATGAAGGATACAGCGCAAAATCAACACCGTAGATGCTATCAATAACATAGCATTCCGCGCAGATTCTATAACGGCTGGATGCCAAAAATGCCTCAAAAACAGGCGTCAATTCAGGTTTTGAGCTGACTGGCCATCCGCGCACCCGCGCCCACCGCAGCCGCTGCTGCCCAGAAGAGCACATTGATCCCCACCGCTGCACCCGCCGCGCCCAAGGCCAGCGGCATGAGCACACTGGATGCATTGATCGCCATCATGCGCAGGCCCAGCGCCTCGCCATGCCGCTCTTCGGGCGTGATTTGGTGCAAGGTGCTCATCACCATCGGCTGCACCGTACCCAGCGTGAATCCCAGAAAGACCGAGACTACGCCCATTGACAGCGCGGTGGGCATCAGCGGATACACCACAAACAGCATCGCCGTCATGACCATCGCCACGGTGATCACCGCCCATTCGCGCAAGCTATGCGCCAGCACCGGCAGCAAGATGCGAATCGCCGCCGCCGCAACGGCAAACGCGCCCAAAATCGTGCCGATGACACTTGCGCTGTAGTCCCTCTCATGCCCAATGACCGGCACGAGAAACGCATGCGCATCCCAGCAAGCTGAGAGCAGCCAATTGACCGCCAGAAGCGGCAAAACTGCGCATCGCGCAGCAAATCCCACGCGCGGCGCGGCTTGGATTCATCCTGCGGCGCATGCACCAAGGGCGCTTCATGCACGCGCTGCACCAGCGCCCAGCCCAAGAGCGGCAACACCGCACACAAAGCAAATGCCGCCCGAAAGCTCACCAGGTCAATCAACACGCCCGCTAAAAACGGCCCCACAAAATTCGCCAGCGCCGGGCCAATCGAGAGCCAACTAAACGCCTGCTTGAGCGCCAGCGCCCCATGCGAGATGCGTCCCACATGCCTTTGCAGCGCAATCACCGCCGCACTCGTTGCCGCGCCGAGCAGTAAAGCCGCTGCGCACAGCACCCAAAAATTCGGCAGCGCCACCGCTATCAAAGCCGAGACCACCGCCACCGCCACACAGCGCACAAACGGATTTTTCAATCCATGCCGATCCGCATAGCGCCCCGCCGGCAAAGCCAGCAACACAGACGATGCTGCAAACAAAGCCACAAGCAAGCCCGCCGCCGCCGGGCTGAAGCCGTTTTTCAGCGCCCACAGGGGCGCAGCCAGCCGCAAGCCCGCCATTGCCGCATGCAGGCAAATCTGGCCTGCGATCAGGCGAGCCAATTCGGGCGAGAGCGAGGCGAATACGCTCATGCGATGTGCACGGTCTCTGGCTGATCAAGCGGCAGCAGGCGCATGCGAGTTAGCCTTCATCATCTGCTGCGCTCAGGCTGGCAGGCAGCAGCGCCTGCGCCTGCGTCTCGGGCAAAGCTTCGACTTGTTTCAACGCGCGGCTCATCATGTTGGTGCGGGTTTGCGCTTGGTCCAAAGTTTTCACCACACTCTCGGCCTGCGTGCGCACCTTGGCGACGAATTCGCCAAATTTGCCAAACTCCGTCTTCACCGCGCCCAGCACCTGCCACACCTCGGAGCTGCGCTGCTCCAAAGCCAGCGTGCGAAAGCCCATTTGCAGCGAATTGAGCATGGCCAAGAGTGTGGTGGGGCCAGCCAGCGTGACGCGATGCTCGCGCTGCAAACTGTCCATCAAGCCGGGGCGGCGCAGCACTTCGGCATACAAGCTCTCGGCGGGTAAAAACAAAATCGCAAAATCCGTGGTGTGTGGCGGCGCGAGGTATTTTTCAGAAATACTTCTGGCTTCTTGGCGAATTTTGGCCTCCAGCGCATTGCCGGCAAGCTCCACGCCAGTAGCGTCGGCATTTTCTTGCGCGAGCTGTAAGCGCTCATAGGCTTCGGTGGGGAATTTCGAGTCGATGGGCAGCCACACGGGCGCACCGTCGTAGCTTCGTCCTGGCAGTTTGATCGCGAAATCCACTGTATTTTTACTGCCCGGCACCACCGCCACTTGCGCCGCATATTGATCCACCGTGAACACCTGCTCCAGCAAATTACCGAGCTGCGCCTCACCATAATTGCCCTTGGTTTTGACGTTGGTGAGCAAATTCTTCAAGTCGCCCACGCCTTGCGCCAGCGTCTGCATCTCGCCCAAGCCTTTGTGCACTTGCTCCAAGCGATCAGCCACTTGTTTGAAGCTCTCGCCTAAGCGAGTTTCCAGCGTCGCTTGCAGTTTTTCATCGACCGTGCGGCGCATCTCGTCGAGCTTGATCTCGTTCTTCGCAGCGAGCTGCTCCAACTGTTGATTGAGCGCCTCGCGCACCCGCGCCAGCTGTGCATCCAGCGTCTCACGCACCTCAGTGAGCCGCCGCGCATTGCCTTCTGAAATGCCTTGCAGTTGCGTCGTCAAATTGCCTTGAAAACCCGACAGCGACTGCTGCACCAAGCCCTGCAAACCGCCGAGCGACTGCGCCATCTCCAGCCGCGCGGCCTGCGCGTGCGTGGCCAGCTCGGTGCGCAGTTCGCGCTCCAGCCGCTCGTTGGCTAAGGCGATTTGCGCCAATTGCGCTTTGAGCTGCTCCTGTTGCGCCAGTTGCTCATCTTTCGATAGCATGTTGCGCAGTATTCTTGCCGGCAAACCGATCAAAAGCCATAAAAATACGGCTAAAAGCAGCAGCCCTGCCAAAGCGCCCCACATCCACATCGCATCCAAGTTCATGGTCTCAAGTCTACCCCTGCGTGAGTGCTTCTACTGCTGCTAGTCCGCAAGAAAAACTCCTTCGATGCGCGATCTGAGCCAGGAACTGGCAATTTTTCAAGCAAAATCAGCACCTAGCCGGCGTAAAACCTGCGCCGAATGCTATTCAAATCATAGTAAAAGGAAAATCCATGAGCAACACCGTCACCACCGCCTCTGGCCTGCAATACACCGACACCCAAGTCGGCACGGGTCAAGCCGCCGCCGCTGGCCAATACGTCACCGTGCACTACACCGGCTGGCTGTTCAACGATGGCCAACAAGGCGCGAAATTCGATTCCAGCAAAGATCGCAACGATCCCTTCCAATTTGATCTAGGCGCAGGCATGGTCATCAAAGGCTGGGACGAAGGCGTCGCCGGCATGCAAGTCGGCGGCAAACGCACGCTGATCATCCCTTCAGAACTCGGCTACGGCGCAAGAGGCGCAGGCGGCGTGATTCCGCCGAATGCGACGCTGAAGTTTGATGTGGAGCTGTTGGCGGTTTCTTGATAACGCCTTGACAGGGAGTGGTGCATCTGTCAAACTAGTTATCTGACTAGTTTGGAGATTCTGATGCACACATGGGCTGTTCAAGATGCGAAAGCGCGATTCAGTGAGTTTTTAGAAGCTTGCTTGACTGAAGGGCCGCAGCTGGTGACCAAGCGCGGTGCTCAGGCTGCCGTACTCGTGCCCGTGCAGGAATGGCGGCGTATGAGCGAAGCGGTGCGTCCTTCGCTCAAAGCGTTGTTGCTCACGGATGATGCTCGCATAGAGTTGCAGTTGCCTGCGCGTGGCCAAGCTAAGCGCCGCGCTCCTCAAGCATTCAAATAATCGGCAGACGGCTGATGTACCTCTTAGATACCAACGTCATCTCCGAATTGCGCAAACCAAAGCCTCATGGCGCAGTGCTGGCTTGGCTCCAATCAGTGGACGATGCGCACTTGCACATTTCAGCAGTGACATTGGGCGAAATACAAGCCGGCATCGAGATAACGCGCGAACAAGACGCGGCCAAAGCCGCAGACATTGAAAGCTGGCTAGAGCTTGTGGCAGCGAGCTACAACGTGCTGCCCATGGATGCCAACGCATTCCGCCAGTGGGCAAAGCTGATGCACCGCCAATCCGACACACTGTACGAAGATGCCATGATCGCAGCGACAGCCAAGGCGCATGGCTTGCAAGTGGTCAGCCGCAATGTAGCGGATTTCAAAGCGCTAGGTGTGAAGGTGTTGAATCCGTTCGAGTAAATGTTATGACACCGGGTTCGGCGACTAGCCCGGCATTTGAAAATTAATGAATAGGAGCAGTCACACTAATCTTTAACTTGGCATATCTCCAGCCGTCATAGTCGAAAATATTGTTTGGTTGAGGTGATATTTGATCAAGATTGATAACACCCAGCCAAGCTTGTGCGGTAGAAAGAATGTGCGTATTAAAAGTAGAGCTTGGGAGATGTTCTGAAACACCAGCGTCTGTTGTATGTAGATTGTCGTGCAACTTACACACAAAAACTTTTAATGCTTTCTAGGCTGCAACTGTTCTTATTAACAAATAAAAGCGTTAATTGAATTAAATTTACTAACACCTGTCGCCGCAAATAGTGAAGTGTAATCTTCAGATTCAATTCTGTGTCAGAAAATGCAAGTCATCACATGCT
>JAAUOI010000101.1 GCA_012036375.1 Allobrachymonas sp.
CTGACGGCTCACGGTGCGATACACCGCTGGCGTGACTTCCTCGCGCACGCTCGCTGGCGTATCCCACCACGCGACGCGAGACGGTTTGCTTGACTTCTGGCACAGGCACTTTGCGCGTGGATGGCGGCGTGTCCACCACACGGCGCTCGACGGTTTTGTACTCCGCTGGAATCACGATCTCGCGTGAACTGGCTGGCGTATCGACCACTTGGCTGGTGACCGTGCGATACACCGCAGGGGTGAGCACCTCTTCGGTAAAAGCTGCGCGAGCAATCACGCGGCTGGTGACCACCTTGGTGGTGCCCGGCACTTCAACGGTACGTACGCTTGCTGGCTTGTCCATCACGGTTCTTGTGAGGGTGCGGTATTCAGCGGGAATTTTGAACTCCACCACGTAGCCTTCTTCCCCAGAAACAGCGCCTTTGCTCACGCCCGCACCGGCACCCGCTCCAGTACCCGAGCCTGCCGCCGCAGACACGGCGCTTGCGCGCAACACGCGCTGGCCGCTGGGTGCGGCAATGATGTCGCCGCGGTCGTCAAATTTGTAGCCAGCTGCTTTGAGCTTGTCTACATCGATTTCCATCGTCGTCACGGTTTGGAAGGTGGCCGGCACTTCAATTTCGCGCACACCCGCCTCTGTGTTCAGCACAGTTTTAGTAATGGTGCTGTACTCGGCTGGTACTTCCACCTCGCGCACGCTGGCCGGGGTTTTCACCACTTGGCGGCTGACGGTTTGGAATTGCTCAGGCACTTCAACCAAGCACAGCACATCATCATCCAAATTGGTGTTGTTGCCTTGCACAATTTGGCGATCCACAGTGCCGCGCGTACCAGGAGCTGCAGCGGCATCCACACGCACGCCGTCGAGGGTGCGGCCATCCGCGCCGATGACAAAGCCACGCAGGGGGCGCACGTCAATCGCTTGGCCAATCCAGGCACGGCCACGCTTCCACTCTTTATAGGAATCGGCCACTTTGATGCGCTCTGTGACGGTTTCATACGTAGCAGGCACTTCCACCAAGCGCTTGCTTGCCGCTTTGACGAGCACACGCTCGGTCACGGTTTTGTAAGTAGGGGCAATCGCCTCCAAGCGCTTTCCGGCTTCTGTGCGTTCGACTTGTTCAGTCACACGCTTCAAAGGCAGTGCAATCGGCTCGTAACGCAACGATTCGGGGCGCACCAGCACTTGCTCAGTTTCGGTTTTGAAGGTGGCAGGAATGGTTTCGACGCGCGTGGTCGCGGGGCGGTCCACCACAGTTTCTTCTTTGTCTTCGTAGGTCGCAGGAATCACTTTGAGCGTTTTGCGCTCAGGTGCCACGAGCACTTGCTCAGAGACTGTTTTGAACGTAGCAGTAATCACTTCAATGCGCTTACTCTCGGCCTTGGCCAAAACGCGCTCACTCACCATTTTGAATGTGCCAGGAACGGGCTCTTCGCGCGTGGTGGCGGGCTGCACCACAACCTCTTCAGTCACAGTTTTGTAAGTGGCGGGGACGGGGAACTGGCGTTTGACTTCAGGCGTCACGAGCACTTGCTCGCTCACAGTTTTATAGGTTGCGGGAATCACTTCCACGCGCTTGGTAGCCGGCACGCGCACCACCTGCTCTGTCTTGGTCTCAAACTTGGCCGGGATTTGCACCGTGGCAAAGCACTCGGTCGAGGCCAACCGCGCCACGACGCCCACGGGGCGAGGCAAATTCTTTTCAAAATTGTTGTCGCACTTTTGCATCGAAGCACGCACGGCTTGGCTCTGCGCATCGAAATACACGTTGATCGGCATGCTGGGCGAGAAAGGAATCCATTTGCCAATCAAAGCACGGCTTACGCCATCACGCCCTTGCGAGCGACCCACGCCAAGGTCACACGCCCCGCGCGAGTAGGCACTTGCGTCATAGCCCAAGCTGCTGGCCGCTTGCTTGGCATTGACCAAATCGGCAATCGTTTGCTGCTTGACATCGGCCTCACCCGTGCGCTTCAAGGGCGGATGGTCGGTAAATGGCTGGTAAAACTTGGCCGAGCCGGTCTGCACGGCGGCATCACACTCGGCGGCACTGTCGTAGCCCATATTGCCATTGGCATCGCGGGTGATGCCGGCTTGCGCCGCGCTGCACAGCGCGAGCACACCAAGGCATAAAAGGGAAAGCGCACGCTGGGGGCGAGCCATGGAAGATGTGATAGGTGATGCTGTCATAGTGTCCTCGTTAGATTTACTTGTAGGCCAATGCGCCAAATCCTGACGCACGCTGAATGTTAAAAATTCAACTAGATGTTTATAACAAACTTTGGCGAAAATACGAACTAAATCATTATATTTATTGCTTTTATCATCTTTCATTCACCAGAATAAACGCAAAACAACAGCGCCGTGAAATTTGTCATGGCAACAATACCAAGACTTTAGTCCGGCAGAGTCATCTCGCCTTCAAAAACGCTCACAGCCGGCCCCGTGAGCATCACCGGCGCTCCCAATCCCTGCTCTGCCATCTCCCACGAAATGGTGAGCACCCCGCCATGGGTCTGCACGTCCACTTGGCTGTCCAAAAGCCCCAGTCGAATGCCCGCCACCACCGCCGCGCAAGCGCCTGTGCCGCATGCCAGCGTTTCTCCCGCGCCGCGCTCGTACACACGCAACTTGATTTCTTTTCGGCTGACGATTTGCATGAACCCCGCATTGACCCGGCGCGGAAAAGCCGGATGCGTTTGCATCCACGCGCCCATCTCATGCACGGGTGCAGTTTGCACATCCTGCACAATCATCACCGCATGCGGATTGCCCATGGAGAGCACCGCCATCGGCAAAATTGTTCCAATAGATGCTACTGATTCAATAGCATTTGGCGCATATTCCATGCCGGCTAACCGCCACTTTTGCCATAAATTCACGTCTTGTACCTGCGCATGCTCCGCCTCAAACGGCACATCAGCCAGAGCAAAAAAGGGGGCGCCCATATCGACTGTCACGCGGCCATCTTCGCCCTCAGTCAACATGAGCACATTGTTCATGGTTTTCACGCGAATACTTCGCTTATCCGTCAAACCCTTGCTGCGCACATAGCGCACAAAGCAGCGCGCCCCATTGCCGCAATGCTCCACTTCGCCGCCATCGTTGTTGTGAATCACGTATTCAAAATCAAACTCTGGCGACGGCGCAGAGCGCACACTAAGAATCTGATCTGCACCCACGCCGAAATGCCGATCCCCTAAAAATTTGTACTGTGCCGCTGTGAGCCCCAGCAGGCCGCGCGTCTCATCGAGCACCACAAAATCATTGCCCGCGCCCTGCATTTTGGTGAATTGAATGTTCATGACACGAATTATCCGCGCTTGATCCATTTTTGCTGCATCCAGCGGATGAAAGTGCGGGAGAGGCGGTTGTCTGTGATGACCGTGCCTTTGCTTAGAACTTTTGGCCGCTCGGTTAGATGAAAGCCATCAAAGGCCGCATTGCTGCCACCCATGCCCACGAGGGGCCAATGCCGCCGTGCGGTGGGCGCTGCGCCGTCCACCTGCAAGCAAGTGCCGCTCACGAATGCGGCGGCGGGCGAGAGCAAGTAGCAAATTGCTGCAGACACTTCGCTTTCTGTGCCAAGGCGTTGCAAGGGAATATCTTCGTGAATGCGGCGAATCAGCGGGCTCATGATGGGCGGGTATTTGTCCATGCCGCTGGTGGCGATGAAGCCAGGCGCTACTGCGTTCACGCGCACGGGCGCCCATTCGAGCGCCATGGTTTCTGTGAGCGAGAGCATGCCCGCTCGCGCGGCGCCGCTGTGCCCCATGCCGGGCACTGCGCCTTGGGTGTCCATGATGATGTTCACAATGGCGCCACTCTTGGAGCTGCGCATCGCTTGGTTGTAGCACTCCCTGGCCACCAAGAAGCCGCCCGTCAAATTGCTGCGCACCACGGCATCAAAACCTTTGGCGCTGATGCGATGCAGGGGTGAGGGGAACTGCCCGCCGGCATTGTTCACAAGGCAGTCAATTCGGCCATGCAGCACCACGATTTCAGCGATCACGGCTTTGACGATCTCTTCATCGCGAATGTCAGTGCTGTGAATGCTCGCTTTGCCGCCGGCGCTTTCAATCTCCGCTTTCACAGTTTCGAGTTTTTCTAGCGTGCGGCCCATCAGCGCAACAGTCGCGCCCAAAGCCGCCAGCTCATGTGCCACGCAGCGCCCCATGCCTGAGCCAGCGCCAGTGATCACGGCGACTTGGCCATCGAACAAGCCTGCGCGGAAGATGCTTTGATAACTCATGGCAACAGATCGTGAGCAGACAGCGAATACGCGCGACCAAAGCCCGCATTGAGCGAAGCGCGTTCCATCGTCAATCGCCAAAAATCAAAATCACCAAAGTCGGCATACATCGCGGCCTCAGGTTGATGTTTGAGAAATGCTGCGCGTGCAACGCTTCTTTCAACGGTATGCGTTGCGCGGTCTAAGCGCAAAGCTTGGCACAGCACCGTCATCCGGGCAACGCGCAGGGGATCGCCCTCAATCTCCGATTCGCTGACCAGCAACGAGCACCGCGCATCGGCCTCTAACGCCGCGAAGTGCGCCGACAAACGCGAAATCAAAATCAGCGGCTGCCCATCATCGCCCAAAGCCAAAGACACCCGGCTGGCCAGAGGCCATTGCGTGCCCGGCTCATGCGTGGCCAGCGCAGCCACGCGCGCATAGGCCAGCATTGCATGCGCTTGCGAGCGCGCGACATCATCCGTCTCGCGCAGCACCTTGGGTTTGTCTTGCGATGCACTCATGTCACAGCGTGGCGTTTATCACCACCGGTTCGCCTGCATCATCGCTGGGCGCAGCTTCAATGGCCCGCTCAAAAGCCCGCAAACGCTTGTACACCGAGATCAGCTCCACAATCGTTTCCCAGCTGTTCACGAGATATTGGAACGAGTTTTCCACCTTGTCAAACGCATTGGAGATTTGTTGAAACACGCCCAGCGTGATCACGCCGGCCACCAAGGTGGGTGCCAAAGCGATCAACGGAATCAACACGGAAAACTGCAAATACGACCACTTGGCCACATCAAAGTACAGGTAGTTAAAAAACAGGCGGAAATGGTTGGTGCGCAACGAGCCCCAGAGTTGGCGCAGATGCGGCGGTTGGGCACGATCGGCATTGTCTTCGCCGAGCACCAGCTCTTTGCGGTAGGCCGCCTCCGTCAATTGGTTGTTGTACTCCAGCCCCGGCAGGCGAATGCCCGCCAGCATGAGCAGCGTGGTGCCGCCAATGGCCGACAGCAGCGCCACATAGACCAAGCCTTGATCGACCTTGCCCACGAACGGCAGCTCAGTGACTTTGGCCGAGAGCGCCCAGAGAATGGGCAAAAAGGCAATCAAGGTCATGATCGAGCGCATGAAACTCACGCCCAAGCCTTGCATGATGCGCGAGAACATGGCGGTGTCTTCCTGCACACGCTGGGAGGCTCCTTCAATATGCCGCACCTTGTGCCACTGGCTCTCGTAGTATTCGGTCATCGCGGTGCGCCAGCGGAAGATCCAATGTTTGGTGAAAAACCCCACAAACACCGCCACCACAATCGCTACCACGGCAATCTTGCCAAAGGTCCACAGAAAACCGTAAAACTCCGGCAAGGTGGTGCTGCCCGGCTTGCTCAGGATTTTTGCAGATAGTCATAAAACCCGCCATACCAATCGTTGATCTGTACGGAGACCTGCACTTGGTACCAGACCGAGGCCAAAATCAGCACGATCCCCGGCCACGCCCAGAGCGACCATTGTTTGTTGAAGAAAAAAGAGCGAAACATAAAGGTGTTCCTTGTTGCAAAATGTCGAACTTCAGATGGTGTTTATACCCTTTAAGTTCATGCCCCGCGTTTGTACTCTCGTTCATCCTCCGCGCCAAATTGCGCCCTTGCTGCAAGCGGCCACTGTTTTACTTCTGCGCGATGCTGCGCAGGGCATCGAGGTGCTGATGACGCGCCGCTCCATGAAGGCCAGCTTTGCAGCAGGTGCTTATGTGTTTCCGGGCGGCGGGATTGAACCAGATGATGAACATTTTGGGCAAAGTAGACCTGTAGCCGGCATCAAATATGCGCAGAATGCTACTGATTTAGTAGCCACTAGGACCACACAATCTCCCTTGCACATCACGTGGTCGCTTGCCGCGATTCGCGAGAGTTTTGAAGAATTGGGCATCGTGCTCGCGCGGGATGCGTCTGGCGCTTGGCTTACTCAATCGCAGATCAATGCGCTCGATCGTCATGCGAATTTCTATGCACAAATACAGCAAAGTGGCTACAGAATAGCCGCAGACAGTGTGCATCTGCTCGCGCATTGGATCACCGACCGTGACATGCCCAAACGCTTTGATGTGCCGTTTTTAGTGGCACGGATGCCTGAGGGTCAGCAGCCTGTGGCCGATGAAAAGGAGCAATTCGCGCCCGAATGGATCAGCCCGCAATCAGCGCTGGATCGTCACCAAGCGGGCGATTTTTTGATGATCTATCCCACGATTCGCACCTTAGAGCGCTTGGCTGCTTATGCGAATGTCGATGCTGTACTGAAAGCTTGTGCAAGCGAGCAGCCGCTGTGGACGAGCTGCCCCCGCGCAGGGTTGATGCAAGGCAAAGAAAAACGTTTCATGGAGCATGAAACGCCCTTTGGCGAACTCTCCCTTGTCTGCCCTGATGGCCAGATCTTGCATGAGCTGAACTGGCAACACGAACAGCCTGTGCAACTCTTGCAGCATGTGATGCGCCTCACGGCCCCCAACCCCAGCATGATGACTGGCCCAGGCACCAACACCTACATCGTCGGCACGCAAGCGACAGGCTACCTCGTGATCGACCCTGGCCCTGATCTACCGGCGCACATTGAACGCATCTTGCAAGCCACCGGCGGCGACATCAACGCCATTATCTGCACTCATTCGCACTCAGACCATTCACCCGCCGCTTGGCCACTGCAGCAGCGCGTGGTGGAAAAAAGCAACACCGTGCCCGGCGCATTAACGAGCGAGTTTGCCAAACACATCTGCCCCATTCTTGGTCTTCCCAGTGCACCCACGGCGCGTGACGCAGCCTTCTTTGAGCCCGACATCACGCTACAAATCATGAGCACCTCGCGCAGTATTTATGCCGGCCAGAGGCTGAAAATGCTTTAAAAATTGATCTGCAAGTGATCCACACCCCTGGCCATGCGGCCAATCATCTGTGCCTCATCTCACCCGATGATGGCCTGCTGTTTTCAGGCGACCACATCTTGAACGGCAGCACCACCGTGATCGACCCACCCGATGGCCACATGAGCGACTACCTCGATTCACTGGACACGCTCGCCGCCCTGTGCGAACAACACGATCTACGCTTCATTCTTCCCGCGCATGGTTATGTGCTGTCTGCTTGCGATGGCAGCAAACCAGATCAAGACTCAGCAGGCGGCGCAGCACGAGTGATCGCTCACTTGAAGCAGCACCGACTCAAACGCGAAGCCAAAGTCATCGCCGCCATGCACCAAAATCCAATGCAAGCGCAGAAGAACTTGTCCCGCTCGCCTACGACGATGTGGATGCCAAACTCTGGCCGATTGCCGCACGCTCACTGGCGGCGCATATGCAGCGGATCAAGGCGCTAGGCTTGGTGTAAATTCTCATAAAATAGTGCTGATCAGCTAGGGTGCTGAGACAACAAACCAACTTATTTTGAGGTATTCACATGAACTTATCAAAACTCTTAGCCAAGTTGGCTGCTGGCTTGATGGTGATCGGCTGCGGCGGCGGAGGCGGCGGTGGAGGTAGCAGCAACACAGCGAATAACGGCATTCCACCCGCTTCAGCAGCTGTACCATTTAGCTCTGCCAATTTCAGCAGCATTGCTGGCTCATCTGCTGCGCCCTATTGGCTGCAACATCGGGCGCATCAGGGCTTGAATTTATTGCCAGCTCAAATAACTCTGAGCAACTGCCCAGCGACACGGCGGGATTGGCCAAATGGGTCGTCGCCAGATACGGCTCCAAGAGAGAAACTGCTTTAGCTTTTGAAGAATTTCCAGCAGAACCTTGCCCAGCAGGCGGCAGTTTGTCTGGAAGCACCAACTACTCAAGTGATGGCGATCCCCTGGTTGCAGGCGACACCATCACACTCAATTTCACTAACTGCATTTTTGAACTTGGTGACCCATCGGTCAACGGCGGCATCTCTTTAACCTTCAATTCTGTGACCTACTCAGGCGCTGAAATCAGCAGCGCATCTCTGACAATGCGTTTCACGAGCTTCAGCTCATATGGCAATGTCGTAAACGGCGCGGCAACAGTCGCCTTAAACAGCACATCGACCTCGGTGGCTTACAGCAACTTCTCCAGCACTCGCGGCAGCACACCGGCCATCATTTTGAACTACACCGCAGTATTCACTAACGATGGCGACCTGAATATCAATGGCCTCATCTCCCTCAACAACAATACCTACACTCTCAGCACGCCTGTCTCCATCATCACAGGTTCTTCGTCCTACCCAATTCTTGGCACATTGAGTGTTACAGATGCCTCAGGCGGGCGAATCGACATCGTATCCAGCAGCACCAGCGGTGGCTTTGTCGATTGTGATTTGTATCTTCCGGGCGACAACATCAGCGATGGCCGCATCAGCTCGGCTTGGTCAGCGCTCTGATTCTCTTTCAGTTAGCTCATCACAGCCCGCTTAACGCGGGCTGTTTGCATTGCAGCCGTAAAAATCGCGAGTACAACACTCAAGGCCGTGCAAATCCTTCGCACAGCCCAGAATTTGGCCGGCCTCTGCATTCGCGCATGAGACGGCGTTCGCGTTCGCTGCGGGTTTCGCCACTGCCTTCGTAGAACGTGACACCACCAGCTTTCGAGCCTTTTGATTTTTTTGCTTTTTTGGGTTTGCTTGCCTTGGAACTGGACTCGGTGCTGCTGGCTTTGCTGCTGGCCGAGGCTTGCGTAGGCAGCAGGGCGAAGTTTGCGGTGAGTGTCAAGGCACAAAGGGAAAGTATCAGTCGTTGGTTGAACATAGTGCAGTGTCTCTTGCATGTGATGAGCGCAATGATACGGGACGGGTGGATTCATTTTGCACAGCTTGCAGAGTTTGCTCGGCTTGGCCTGTGTACTTATTACTCGGTTCGTTGGTTTGCGATTCTTGGCCTGTACGCGCCCTGTGCGTCTGTTTCTTGGTTTGCTCGCTGTTGCCTGCTAGCGTTGTGGGTGCTTGTTTCTTGGTTTGCTTGGTTTGCTCTCTGCGGCCTGCATGCGCCCTGTGCGCAGGGGCTCATGCAGGTTGCGCGGGAGTGACGCGGCACTTGCCGCGATGTTGACGAGTGAAAACGCTTTGAGCGTTTTCTAACCCT